>DAOTUB010000075.1:0-10323 GCA_034437455.1 Anaerolineae bacterium
AGTGTTGGGCTGGAGCAGCAGCGAAAGCCACCAGGGACTGGTCCTGGCGGCCTTTCTGGTGTTGCTTGCGGATAAAACCCTGGAGGCGTTGCCCTCGAACCTGGCGCAGCTCTGGCAGTGGAACGTGCAATCCGGCGTCGCTGCCTGGAGTTGGG
The DNA here is from genome assembly GCA_034437455.1 of Anaerolineae bacterium. Classification (GTDB taxonomy): domain Bacteria; phylum Chloroflexota; class Anaerolineae; order B4-G1; family B4-G1; genus DAOTUB01. The sequence goes on from DAOTUB010000075.1 coordinate 156, forward strand.
ATTACGAGCAAAAAGACCCGGCACGCGAGCGGTTGGCGCACGCCTACGCGGAACAATTCGCCGCAGCCGCGTTGAGCGCCGACCAGCAGGAGCGGTTTCTGTCCTGGTGTCTGGACGTGACACAGCAGCGGGTGGACGCTATCGTGGGCAATCAGCATCGCCGCAGTTATAACAAGGCCGCCGTGCTGACCGTGGCCTGCGCTGAGGTGCTGCGACTGCGGGAGGATCAGACAGCCGCTGACGCGCTGGTGAGCGATGTACGCGGTCGTTTCCCCCGTCATCGCGCTTTCCAGGCGGAGATGAAGGCTGCGCTCTCTCGGATGGGGCACGACCGGCGGTGAAGGAGCGGGAGCAGAAGGGGCTTGGGGAACCGGTGTTTGATCTTCTGAAAAGTGCACTGAATGATACGATTGGGGAGGAATGACGATGAAACGGTCACAGAGGCATCGGTTGTTCCTCGGCTTTTCCGCCGGCGCTGCTGCGAGTCTGGCGGCTTGGCTGGTCCGGCGTGGGCAGGCTGCACGCTTGGTCCTGGCAAATCGAGTGAACTATCCGTCTTGCTTCGTCGCCTCCAATGTATCCATTTTTTCGATCAGCCTCTGTGCAGCTTCGTAAAGCTCCTTCGATCGTTGCGCGCCACCCGGAAGACTTAAACCAGTATTGTGACGTTCGGCCATTTTCCAGAGATCACGTATATTGTGAGCTAATTTGTCCTCTTTCACAATGGCGGATAAACCATCCTCCTTGAAAATCGTCTCCAGAGGTACCATGCTGGTCTCAACTCCGTTGTCAGCAGCATACTCCGACTGCAAGGTCGCCAGGCGCAGCAGTCCATATACGTTTTCCCGGTTTATTTCTTTTTGACGCTTTTGCGAACGATGTTCTTCAATCCACTTGGGAATGAGGGTCGCCAATGCACCGGTCATCACGCCAACAACAATACCCAATAGTTCATTGGGGACTTTGCGAATGATGTTCTCTTCAAGCGCCACAAGGTCCCCGCTGACGTATAGAGTCTGGGAGTGGGAGATCCCGACCACATCAGTCCATGCATACTCGATGCTTAACTGCGGCTGAGGATGCTGCCCCCCAACCGTGGGGGTGAACACTTGACGAGGAGTTTGACCCGGCAGGATGTCCTCCAGTGCAATGGGCGCTTCCCATGTCAAGTCGGCACCATTGCCGCTCACCAGCACCTGCGTCAACGCGAATGGTGAACCGTTGCGAATCCAGAGTTCCACGGGCAAACAATCGCCCTCGCGAGCAGTTCTCTGGCTGACGATAACACCAGCTTCCACGCCTGCTTCAACCAACTCCACGTGCACAGAAGCATCTCCTACGATCAGTTGCTCATGCTTTTCCTCACCAACGGTGTAGTGTGCCTCAAGGATTGGTTTCAGGTCGCCGTTGATGAGTGGGACAGCAGACACATCCAGCACGAGGGTGCTGGTGAGCGTCTCGACGGTTAGAGCATCATCAAGCCAGACCCAGGCCTGTACATCGCCTGATCGCAATTCGACGGAGCCAATACTTTGCTGCACGCGCGGCGTGAGAGCGATGCGCCAAGTCATAGGTGCTCCTGTGGTGACTTGCGCTTGCGTAGTCGTGATCGTAATTTCCAGCGGAGGCTTCGTCTGTTGTGTCGGAGCGGCGAGGATGTAAGACGTATTCGCAAGATTGAGCATTGTGCAAATTGCGATGATTGTCATCCAACGGATCGCGCGCATTGTACCCCTCCTTCATCAAAACATTGCTTTGTCATTACCATTATACTGCCTTGCCGCCTCACGACAAGTTTGCCGAGGCGTCAATTCTGTGGTATGCTTGTGACAAAGGTGTGACGTAGCATCCGGGAGAATTTTTCGTGTCCAAGGATTATAGTTACAGCCGTCGTTTTGGACGCTGGCTGGAAAGATTCGGATTTACGGACGAACCCTTCGCGCTGTACGAAGCAGACCAGGAGCGTTCTTATCTGCCATACTTTTTCGTGGACCGACCTTACCTGCACGATGTCCTTGGCGACCCTGCCCACCCCCAGACAGCCTTCCTTATGGCTGGCCGTGGGAAGGGAAAGACCGCAACCCGTGAGATGGTGGCCTACGAATGCGCACATGCGCGGTTGCGTCGCCGCGCGTTGGCCGTGCGCTATTATGACTTCAGCCTGCTTCTAGAGCAGGCACGAGGCGACCTGTCTCGGCTTACTGCCCGTCACCACATCCGCACCATCGCGCGTCATATATTCAGGGCACTTACTGAAGATGTTCCGCCAACCTACTTTGATCTCTTGGAAGAGACGGAGCGGGCTTTTTTAATGGGCTACGCGGCAGAGTTTGCAGACCCCATTTCGAGTTTGAAGTTGGGCCAGATTTTGCCGGACGAGTCTGTGCAACTCGATTGGGATGCTCTCTCGCCCCTGGAGACACTGGAAACCCTCTCCGGGTTGGTAACGCAGTTAGGTCAGTCGCCCGAGGCTAGGTATCAGGCGCTATATGTGCTGGTAGATCGAGTGGACGAGACTGCCGCTGGCCCCGAAGCGGCGGTACCATTGCTAAAACCACTGGCCAGCGAGGGACCATTACTGGAGATGGCGCGTGTCGCGTTCAAGTTCTTTCTCCCTATCGAAGTAGGCGAACAACTGCGGCAAACTGCCTCCCTACGCCCTGACCGCGTGTGTATGCGGACCATCACCTGGGACGAGGCCGCGCTGCGCAATATGGTTCAACAACGGTTGTCATACTACAGCGAGGGCAGGATCGAGCGACTGGGGGAACTTTGCACGTCAGGGGCAAAGTTCAGTGCGATGGAGCGACTGATTTGTGCCTGTGAAGGCTCTCCCCGTACATTACTGCGGCTGTGCCGGGCACTCATTCACCATCACGTTGCACATGCTGATGAGACAAGCACGCTGATCACCCACACAGAACTCATAGACACACTGCGCGATTTTGAGCACCGATTGGAAGCAGAGCGTGCGCCGCTTGCTCCCATCGGGGTAACAGAAACCACCCCCTCTGCACCTGTTGTGCCTCCAGAGAGCGGGCTCTATCTGGACAAAAAAGGGCACGTCTGGGTGGATGGCGAACTGCTCACACCGGCGCTCTCTCAACTAGAGTTCCGGCTTTTGGAAGCGCTGTACCGGCAGGCACCGGAAATTGTTCCCCATGAAACACTGATCGAGGCTATCTGGCCCTCTTCGGCCTGGATGTCCGGTGAAACCACACACAGTATGGATGAACAGAACCTGCGCAAGCTGATCGCCCGGCTGCGAGATCGGCTGAAACCTGGAGAACCTGAGCAGCGTTCACGTTTTGTAAAAAATGTGCGCGGACGTGGTTATTGGCTTGAGGTCAGCTAGAAAGCAAGCAGGCAGTCGTCACATTTCCCTCCCGCGTTGCCACTCTTTTGCCTTGGTGGTGTCACATTCCTGTCATAGAAACTGCTGCCCATGTCTGTTATCCTGGAGGCTGTCCTGAGCGGCCGGGTCAGAGGGCGGGCATAACTGGCGATATAGCTGACCGAATAAACCGCCTCCGCTCATATGGGAAATTAGGTGAAATGGCCTTCGATCCCATTTTTAACCGCCAGTAGTGGGTGTTCGCTGCGCAATGACAGATATATGGGGGTAGAAACAAGCCATCTGGTACGTTTCACCTAATTCCCTACATGAGCGACCGCCTCATTGCTTACAGAAGGATGCTACGCATTTTCTTTCACGACGAACTGTATCATCGGGAAATTTTTTATGGATCAAATTGCCTGGGATATGCGATATGGACTGCCAAACCAAACGTATCTGAAGTTTATCACTCGCTATCTGCTGCAACTGGAAACTGAAAAACTGTTCGTCGATCCATTCGCCCTGGATGTGCCGATGAGGATTGAAGATGCCATCTACGTGGAGCGAGAATACGTTCAAGATGAGATCTGTCAACTGGGCACCAAGATTATCGTGGGACAGAATGGAAGTGGGAAGACGACCCTGTTCAAGCGGCTGCCGGGCTTGCTGGAGAGCCGGACTCTGGTCGTGCGGCTACCACTGGCTCAGATCGGGGCCACAGTTCCTGAACAGGAATTGGCAGAGGGTAAGACCAGTCTGTTAATCCCTAATCTCCTTGTGCGCTACATCTTTGACGCTTACTGGGAAGATTTGTTGTGCAATTCTTTCAATCGCGGCAGATTTTTACCCCGACTGCGCCAGTACCGACAGTGGATGAACAGGCTTTGTTGGTTTTATCGTCACTATTGCCCCTTGCCTCCCGAAATTCCTGAGGAGTTTGAACTTATGGCGTGGTTGCATACTTCACCATCCGGTGATGAACTGTTCAATTCCAATGCTCCCGAAGATGTGTTACGAGATTTGATTCATTTTGTTACGTTTCAACCAGAGCGATATGGAGCTTCTCTCCACCAACCGTACGCACGGATACAGATCCTCGTAGATGGTACCGAACGACCCTCTAACCTGGCTATCACCAGATTGATCCAGGATGCGGAAAGACTATACAATCTGTGTCTGGATCGGGTGCAATTCAAGCTGTTTGTTGATTCAGCCTGGCAGAAACAAATAGAAACTATGGATTGCGTGCGACAGGGACGGGTGGCAGTGTATATCCTACCACCATGGAGCGAGGAGGAACTGCGTCAGGTTCTGCATCGTCGCCTGACTGCCTGGGGACGAGGCGAGTACGATTCAGTGTACGATTGGGGAAAGCTCATACCCACGGACTATCTGGAACCTGCTGCCCAGACAAGATTTGTCGGGACCATCGTCGATGAGGCCAGAAAAGTTTACACAGAGAAAGAAAAGATAAATGGGGATGGTTTAGACGCGCCAATCCACCTGTTGAGATTGGCGCGCGGCCTTCTGGCTGCCTGTGCGGGGTGCTGGAAGGAACAAGAATATCCCCTTCCATTGAACTACGACAGGCTCAAGGAACTTGCACGTCTTTACTGGACGACAGGAGAGGAGAAAAAGGAAAATGCCCAGTTTTCAAGATCGTGAACAGGAGATCGAGCAAATCTGCGCCCCGGTAGATCAGACCGCCCTGCTGAATGTCTACGGAGAAGCCGGTATCGGCAAGTCATGCTTGCTGCACGAAGCGGCGCAGCGATTGAGGAAAGTATCTCCTCCGGCCCTGGTTCTGGAAGTGGATCTCGAACCGCTGGCTGATGTGCCAGCGAACCGGCCAGAGACAGCCCTACGCGCCTTGATCGCACAGTCAAAAGGCCAATTGGGCGGCGTGTGGCAAAATGCAGAACAGGTGGCCGGGCAGGTCGTGGCGCAACTGATCGATCTGGCCGTCCGCACGTCGGTGGTTTTGATGTTCGATACCACCGAGGCGCTCCAGGAAGATATGGAGTTCTGGCGTTGGATGGAGGCCAACCTGGTCGGTCCTCTGACAATTGAAGGACAGATACGACAGGTCTTTGCCGGCCGTATCCCGGTTCCCTGGCGCAGAATCGAGGTACGGCGGGTTTTGAGGCTCCTGCGTCTGGATCCTCTGCCTGCCCAGGACGCTGCCAGAGATCTGGTCAAGGAGGTGTTACAACAACAGAATCCAGACCTTGAAGGAGAAGAGACGCTAGAACAAGTGGTTGACCTGGTAATGGAGTTCTCCTTTGGACATCCATTGTTGTCCGAGAAACTGGCCCAGTACGTGGCTCCTCGTTGGCCAGCATCCGATCCCAATCGATTCAAGCGAGAACTCGGTGAGCAAGTCGTCCGGCCATTTATTGAGCAGTTCTTATTCGATGATATTGACCACCCGTGGGATGAAATCCTATGGTGGGCCAGCGTACTGGATTGGTTTGACGCCACGATCTTGCAAAGATACCTGGGTCGTGTTGACCAGGAGTTGATCGAGGGACGACCTGACTATTTCTTCATCCAGAGGATCACCCGCCTGCGTATCCGCCACACGGTGGTCTGGCGCGAGGCGAGTGGGGACCGATTACACGGTGTCATCGCGGACATCGTACGGCATTGCCTGATGGTTCTGGCCCCAGACCGTTACCACAGCGCGTGCCAATCGGCCGCAGAGACCTTTGAAACGCTGGCGAGTGAATTCCCCGAGGAATCTCCGGAAGCCGAGCAGTATCGCCAGGAAGCAAGAGTATATAGACAACGCGCAGAACAGGAGATAGTAAAATGAGCAAGAAATCAACGAGCGCATTGACCGAGCGAACACCACGGATGGTGGGGCGTGAGGAAGAGTTGAAACGCTTACGCCAGTGCTTACACGCGCGTGGCGATCGTCACTTTATCTATTATTGGGCCAATGGCGGTCTGGGCAAGACGCGCCTTCTGGAAGAGTTGCTGCGAATGGTGGCGGATGCCGGACCGGGTTTTTACTCCACCGACACCATTGACCTTTACCATACCGATACGCACAGCACCAGCGACGTGGAGCGGGCCATTGTCGAAGGCTTGGATCCTGAACGTAAGTATTTTGCGCGTTATCGCCGGGAACGAGCACGATACGAACTACTACGTGAGCGGGGCACTGATCCCGGCGTCCTGGAACAGCGCCGCGAAGAACTCGGCCAAGTCTTTGTCAAAGAGTGCCGGGACATGGCACTGGATGCCCGCAAGCTGGTCATCTGCTTCGACACAGTAGAGCTGTTGCAATATGAAAGCTCCACCGTCGAAGAAATGGCCGGACTGGACACGGCAGATACACGTATCAAACCCTGGCTACTGGACAAGCTCGCACAACTGGGTAACGTGCTGGTCGTTTTCGCCGGGCGACCCAAGTTACCATCGCCGGGCGAACAGACCGATCCTCATGCATGGCTGGTGGCGGATCTGAAGCGCGCGTTTGGCCAGGATCTGACGGTCGTCGAGATGCAGTCCTTTACACTTGCAGAAACCCAGGCTTTCATCAAGGCATTGACGGGTGAATCGGAAGTCATCCCAGCGCAATATCTGTCCGTGGTACACTGTCTCACAAGTGGACGGCCGATCTTTTTGCACCTGGTCGTGGATCTGATACAAACACTCTCCCCTGAGCCACGTACAGTTCTGGAGATGTTTGATCAATACGCCGATCTGGTGAATGTGCCGGAGGACGATGAGCGGTTGGCAGAGGCACGTGATCGAATCGAGAGACAGATCTTGCGCGGTGTGTTCATAGACGCGGCAGGGTTCGAAGGCTGTCTTGGCGATATTGCCTTGATGCCCAAGGGGATTGACCCAGAGATACTCCACCAGACGCTGGGAATGCCGCGGGACGAGGCGCAACAATTAATGGCCCGTCTGGAGCCGCTCTCTTTCACCAAGCGATTCAAGGCTCTGCCGGGAGCGGAGCGATTGCACAGTGAACGCGTGTTCTTCCACGACGAGATGTACCAGTTGCTCAGAAAGCCCGGCGTGATGCCCAACTTGCGGCTGAGTGAGCGGAAGATAGCCCACGCGCTGATGATGAATTATTATGACCCGCGCATTATGCAGTTGGAGCGCGACATCAAAGAACATCCTCCAGAGGAGCGCATCCCACTCCGAGAGCGGCTGCAAAAATTCCAAGTGGAGCGGTTCTATTACTTGCTGGCTCACGATCCGCGCCTGGGTTACGAGGAATACAAACGACTCAGCGACCAGGCCAACCGCCGCCGCTGGGTGGGCTACGGCATGCGGCTGTTGGACGAGTTTCTGCGTTTTTACAACGTGCCTGAGCGAAGGAAGCGATTTGAAGCCGTTGGCATCTCCCACGACCAAGTCGTTCGCGAGAGCGTCCAGATGTGGGTAGAGCGGTTTCACTGGTGGGGGCAACGCGAACGAGAGATCCAGTTTGTTCGCCGCGTCCTGGATCAGCCAGAGGCCTTCTTCATCCGCCCGCAGGAGAACCTGGCGATTCTGGGCAACATCTGCGCTCTCTGGGCTCGCGCCCGGGCGGTGCTCTATGGATATGAGCCAGGGGTTGTGAAAGAGGCCCAGGAAATGTTGAGGCATTTCCCTGTGTTGGCCGATTGTACGTCCGAACAGGCACAAGCTCGGGCGCGTCTCTCTACCTCGATCGGATACCAATTCCGTCTGGGAGGGTTACTGGCAGCGGCAGCGGCGCAATACGTAGATGCCAAGGCCGCGTTTCGCAAATTGAAGGGCGACCCGGATGAGTTGGCCATGTTGCTAAATAACCTGGCCCATGTATACGCCCTGCAGGGGCGTATGGCCCTGGCGCGCCCGCTGGCCCACGAGGCGCTGCGGATCGACGAAGAGATGGAGAATGAGTATAGCACGGGTTTGACGCTTTCTACTCTTGCTGGCATCGCCCGGATGCGAGGCAATCACCCCCAGGCGGTGGCATATGGCGAGGAGGCTTTGGCGCTCTTTCGCGAGTTAGAGGATGCACACGGTGTGGTGCTGTCTTATCTGAGCATCTCCCAGGCCATGCGACGGATGGCAAAACACGAGATGGAAAAAGGCAGAAAGCTGAAAGACGCTCGTCAAATGCTGGAAGACGTGCGCCGCTTACTCGATCAGGCCCTGGAGGTGGCCGTAGAAGCCAACCTAGGATCCGATATCCTGGTGCTGCGCGCCGAGCAAGGGCGGGTATACCGCGACCTGGGGCACGCCGTCAGGCAGTTGGAGGGCCTGGAAGAAGGGTTGGTTCACTATCGCCAGAGCGAACGTCAACTGCGGCAGGTGCTAGAGAGCGCAGAGCGGGGAAGGATGGAGCGAGCCGACACCCTGCAAGACCTGGCCGAGACGCTCTTTTTCTCAGTGGATCAAGAGGCCGCCCGGCAATGCCTGGCGGAGGTGGAGGAGCTGATTGGCCCCGAGCACTGCATCGTTCCTGGTGAACATGTACCCGGGGCGGAACTGCCCCACGAGTACTTTGCGCCCCTGGGTAAAATGGAGATGACGCGCGGGCAGATGGCCTTTGCGCAGGGAGAGTTGGAGGAAGGGTTGCGGCATTACGTCCTGGGCTATGCCTACTTTGTGCGCTTTTCTCCCGATGCGGTGGAAAAAGACACGCTGCTAGAGTACCTGTATAACCGATTGCGCGACTTGTCCGTCGAGCGCCAGCAAGCATTGGTAGCGTCTATACGCACCTGGTCCCAGCAGTACGATATAGGAGTGGACATCGAATCATTTGTGCAGACCCTGGAGGACCTGCTGGGCGTTTGAGTTTTGCCATTTACGGGAACCATTCAAGGGGGGATGACTGTAATGGGCCATCCCCTCTTAACTTGCACATCGTGATGCTCCCCCAAAAAGAACACGCTTTCTATTGACATCGCGTCTTATTTGTGATATGATAGTGACAGATTGTCACGTCAGTGTCACTCAAAGGAGGTGTACAGATGTCTGGAAAGCGCACACGAGAGCGGCGAGCCAGCGACCTCCGCCTGAACTTTTTCTTCGCCCCAACTGCCACGGCCTCTCTTCCAGCCAAAAAGCGGATAGTTGTTTCGTCCCAGGTGACAAAAGCCGCGGATGCAACACAGCGCAGATATGGTTTCTACGTGGAGTGTGATTGTGCTTGCAAGTGAACGGGACAGTGCACATCCCATCCTGTCTAGCGATCCACAGCCATTGGTGACACACCGATTTCCCTATAGCCTCCCTGGAGGGCCGGAATTGGCAAGTATTCTCTGACCCAGAATATTGGGCACCGCTGCCAGTCCCTGAGGTTTTGCGGCGATTTCGACACGCAGGATCAACCCGGCAAGCCAAGGGATCGGCAAGCGGCGCTCGTTCAGTTGCTGAACGAATGGGTGCAGGACCACATCACCACGAAAAGGATCGAGTTGAACGATCAACTGACCAGCGTGCAGATACAAACGCCCCGGTCGCATGATGTAGCGGCGCACCAGGGTCGCCACCTGCAACTCGGCGTACTCTTTACCCAATGCTGTGCCAAAGTCCTTGATCAGGTTGAAGGTCAGAAACTTGATCCAGGCCACCAGGTGAACGGCCTGGCGGCTGTGAACCGTCTCGGCTGTGGCGACCGTCTTGCGCTTCTGTCCTTGCTCATTGGGCACGCGAAACATCTGATATGCTTTGGGCAGACTGTGTCCGATCAAGGCATGGACGTACTCGGCGAAGCCCATCTCGTGATGCTGCCGCTGTCGATATTCGGCATCAATCGTCTCTGCTCGTGGTCGGCGCCCCGGCGCATTCTTGAAGAAGAGCACCCGCCAGAGACGATTGATGCCGAATATCGAC
>DAOTUB010000076.1:0-63669 GCA_034437455.1 Anaerolineae bacterium
GCGGGTAAAGAAAGGCTTGTCTAGGACTTGAATCCTGAACAGACAGGCCAAACCCCTATATATACCGGTTCGCCAAGCGAAGAACGTATATGTGGTGGTAGGCTAAAAACTTTTATCCAAAGTCCAATACTGAGAGGCGCTGGTTATTCTAGGCAGCGCCCACCAGCTTTTTCAGCGCGTTCGCCGTCGACTTGATCTGGTGGCGGATCATGCCGAGCGTGACGTGACCGCGCAGGGCCGCCGAAAGAATAATGTCCTCGATGATGGTCAGCGAGTAGAACATGTGATCGCTGCCCTCGACGCTCTGTTCAAAGCGCCGCTGCTCCCGGCCCAGGAGTTGCGCCACGCCGGCCGAAGTACGCCAACTTTCGGCGACGGCTCGCGCCAGCGAGTCTATCTCCTCGGTCGAAAGCCGGCTGGCCTGGGCGATCACGCTCTCTCCCCTGGTCAGGATCACGATGTCGGCGTTGATTTCCCTGGACAGCCTCTCCATTGCCCGGGTGATCTCTTGCGCATGTTCGCGCAACATGTCCGGCAGATCGGCGCTGCTCACGAGAGGCTGGTCGGGAACCGGCGCTGGTTCCGGCGCCGAATCCGCGGCGCTGCCAGAGGTTACTGCTCCCACAGACTTGGACAGCGCCTCGTTGATGCTCTCCGGCAGGTCGGGGAGGAAGAAGGGCTTGGGCAGGATGCCTTGAATGTCCATGTCGGACAACTCGGACGGCAGGTCATCTTCTAGGGGGATCAACATCAGTCGCAGATCGGTCTGCTGCTGCCGCAGCGAGCGCGCAACTGTGGGTCCATCGGGATCGTCCACGCCCAGATCCACGATAGCGAGATCGAACATGTCAGCAGACAGGGCCTGCAGTGCTTCGTCTCCGCTAGTCGTCACGGTGGCCTGATACTCGCCATCTTGCTCTAGGCCGCCCTGAAGCATCATGGCAAAGCCCTCGTTGCTATCTACGATCAGGATAGAAGGTACGTCGCTCATAGTATGGCTCCAATTATTATCAAATAGCCGCTCAGAATCTACCCCCTAATTCTACCGGGGAGATGCAGAAAAGTCAACAAGCGCAAAACGTGAAACGCGGTGCACGACACATTTAGATCCGCTTGCTTCCCCTCCGCATCTGTACTATAATGACTCCACGTATGTTTGTGAGAGTAGGAGCTGGTGAGACAATGGCAGAAAAAACAATGACAGAAGAAACTTTTCGCACGCCGCTGGTGGAGTTTCCACCCGAACCGTTGGTCGATATCATCGAATGGTTGACCCTGGAGCGTCTGGCCTCGCTGCTCGACGTCACGGACCTGAAAGCCGACACCCAGGAGCCCAAGATCCACGAGATGGTCGAGTGGGCCACTCAACACGGCTGTGCTTCTATCTGTATGAACCCCGTCGAGGTGGATGTGCTGCCCAAGCTCCTGGGAGGAACCACTGTCAAGGAATGTTACGTCATTGACTTTCCACTGGGCAAATCCACCATCAAGATGAAGGCCCACCAAGTGAGCCAGGTGGTGGCACGGAGCCGCGTCATGCGGGGGGAAGGCGTCGGCAGGGTGGAACTGGACATGGTCATCAACGTGGGTCGCTTCAAACGCGATCCAGACTATACGCGCCAGGAGGTCGAGGCTGTGGTGGAGGCCGCCGACGGGGAACACGTCAAGGTCATCATCCGCTCCTCAGAATTGCTGGATGAGGAAATCACTCTCGCGTGCCAGATCGCTCAGGAGGCAGGGGCCTATTTTGTAAAGAACTCGACCGGAATGGACGCCTTTGGCGCCACTCCCGATCACATCCACCGGATGCGAGAGGCCGTGGGGCCAGAAACAGGAGTCAAGGCGGCCGGCGGCATCCGGGACGCGATGGACGTGGTGCGCTTGATCTATGCCGGCGCTCTGGACCCCGAACTGCGCACTCCCGGCCGATTCCGCATCGGAACCTCCAGCCACATCAACATCCTCTCCACCCTGGGCTCGCTTCAGGAGGCCCCACACACCTGGGCCGAGGCCGAGGTCGTTCCCTGTACGATTTGCCCATCCTATCACACGGAGAAACAGCGGGGGAAGGTACGGGAGTTCCATATGCAGCGCTGCCGCCATTGTCCGCACATTGAACATCGAAAAGACAAGGATTTCTGACACCTGTACGATATCCACTATGGCCATGAATGAAGAACAAGTATTGGAGGCGTTTCCACCGGAAGCGCAAGTTGAACCCACCATTCCTGTGGGCGATCAACCGGTTTCTCTCTCCCGCGCCTTTGGGGGCCGCTCTGTGCTGCGCGAGATCGCCGAGACCGTCCTGCTGACGCTCATCATCTTTCTGAGCCTCAATGCGACCACAGGACGTTTCCAGGTGCGCGGCTCCAGCATGATGCCGACGCTGCACGACGGGCAGTATCTGGTCATCAGCAAGCTGATCTATTGGATTCACCCGCCGGAGCGGGGGGACATTATCGTCTTTCGCCCGCCCAATAACCCCGACGAAGACTATATCAAGCGCATCGTGGGGCTGCCTGGAGAACAGATAGAGATTCAGAACGGGGAGCTTTGGGTAGACGATGTCTCTTTCGAGGAACCATACATCGTCACCCCGGGCCATTATTCCGGCTCGTGGGATCTGGAAGCGGGAGAATACTTTGTTCTGGGGGACAATCGCAGCAACTCGAGCGATTCACATTCCTGGGGGATGCTCCCGCGAGAGAACATTGTCGGAAAAGCGTGGCTCTGCTACTGGCCGCCGGAGGAATGGGGGTTGATGGCTCACTATGCTTTCCCGGAAATCCAGTATCGAGAGGAATAATCTGCTTCAAAAATAGACCTGTAGCCGCGGATTCCATTCCGCGCCAAGAGCACGACGCTCCGCGCTATGGAAAGCGCGACTACTTTTGACCAAGCGACGGGCGAGGGCGCAGCGTCCATAGACGCTGCGCTTTTTGCTACAGCACGCTCACCGGATCCACCTCCACGTGCCAGCCCGGCGGAATCTGAACTGTCCGGAGAAAGTTTGGAGGATCGGAGTGGCGTAAAAGCACCTGCCAGCGGTAGCGGCCCCGCAGTCGGGCGAAAAAAGCAGGCGCAGGGCCGATCAGATCTGCGATGTCCAGGTCCCAGCGGGCCAATTCATCGCGCAGCATCTCGGCCAGCTCCTCAGCTCTGGCCTGGGCGCGGGAGGAGCTGGCATCCTCATAGACCAGCTTCGCCAGGCGGCGGTAAGGCGGGTAGCCCTGCTCGCGACGGAAGACCAGCTCTCGAGCTGCGAACCCGGTATAATCGTGACCCGAGGCGGCGACGATGGCATAGTGATCGGGGTTATAGGTCTGGACGACGACCCGCCCGCCCAGCAAACCTCGCCCGGCCCGCCCGGCCACCTGGGTGAGCAACTGGAACGTGCGCTCGCCGGAGCGAAAGTCGGGCAGATTGAGCGCGGTATCCGCCGAGATGACGCCGACCACGGTCACCAGCGGCAGGTCAAGCCCCTTGGCGATCATCTGCGTGCCGACGAGGACGTCGGCGGCGCCGTCGACGAAACGCTGCAAGATGTCGGTGTGGGCGGCGTGGGTACGGGCGGTGTCGCGATCCCAACGCAAGAGGCGGGCATCGGGCCAGCGCTCGCGCACGAATTGCTCCACCCGCTCGGTGCCCAGGCCAAAGTAGCGGATGCGCCTCTCGCCGCACTGGGGGCAGCGATCGGGTTGAGCCTTGCGATAATTGCAATGATGACAGACCAGATGAACGCGAGGGCGGTGATACGTCAATGGGGCGTCGCAGCGCGGGCAGCGCATCACGTAGCCGCAGTCGCGGCAGAGGACAAAAGTGGCGCTCCCCCGCCGATTGAGGAAAAGGATGACCTGTTCGCCCCGGCCCAGCGCCTCGTCCATCGCCCGCTGGAGAGCACGGCTAAAGATGGAGCGGTTGCCAGCGCGCAGCTCGGCGCGCAGGTCCACGACCTGCACCGGCGGCAGAGGGAGATAGCGGGATTCGGTGGGGCCGTCGCGCAGGGTCCTGTAGCGGATCCGAGAGACGTGATGGCGGGTCTGGAGATCGTGCAGGCGGCGGGTGTGGCCCATGATGCGGCGCGGCATCACCAGCAGCGTCAACTCGCCGCGCTGGGCGCGATGGTAGGATTCCAGGCTGGGCGTGGCGGAACCGAGGATGGCCGTCGCGCCGCTCAGGCGGGCCAGCTCGAGCGCCGCGTCGCGGGCGTGATAGCGGGGACGCGGGGCCTCCTGTTTGTAGCTGTCGTCGTGCTCCTCGTCCAGCACGATCAACCCCAACGGCGAAAGCGGCGCAAAGAGCGCCGAGCGCGGGCCGACGACGATGTCCACCAGGCCGGCGCGGGCGCGACGCCAGGTGTCGTACCGCTCGCCATCGGTGAGCGCGCTGTGGAGCACGGCGACGCGGCCCGGAAAGCGCGCGGCGAAGCGTGTCACTGTCTGGGGCGTGAGGGAGATCTCCGGGACGAGGATGATGGCGCGACGACCTTGCTCCAGCACCTCGGCGACGGCGCGCAGATAGATCTCGGTTTTGCCGGAGCCGGTCACGCCGTGGAGGAGAAAGGCTCGAGACTGGCGACTCGAGATTTGAGATTCGGTCGTTTCCCAGACGTTTTGTTGATCTCGCGCGAGAAGTGGAGGTGTGGTGGAGACAAAGACCTGATCGGCGAGTGGGTCGCGCCAGACCTCTTCAACGCCGAGCGCGACCAGGCCGCGCTCGGCCAGTTTTTTCAAGTGGTAGAGCTTGCAGCCGGTCTCGGCATAGACCCAACTGACGTCCACGGGGCCATCCTCGGCGCGCAAGAACTCGACGATAGCTGGATAGCATGTGCTCCGCAGACCGGCCAGCGCCGCCTCCTCGTCGGCTGTGGCAACGATCTGGACTGTTTGCACCCGCTTGGGACGGGCGGAGGGTGGAGCGAGAAAGGATTGGCGGGTGACGACGAGCCGGCGAGCGAGCTGCTCGGAGGCCGTGCGCCAATCGACGCCGCGCAGGGCGGCGTCCAACTGGGCGCCGTTCAACGGGCCGCGGCGGCGGAGCAGCGCTAGCAGCGCGGCCTGCACGTCGGTTTTGGCGGCATTGGCGGGAGCTTGAGGATCGAGCGTGACCAACACGTCGGTGTGGCCGACCAGTCCTGGCGGGAGCATCAAATCCAGGCACTCGTAGAGGGGAGCCAGATACTCGCGGCTCATCCAGTGGGCCAGTTCGAGCTGGGCCGGTGTGAGGACCGGTTTCGGGTCCGCCAGCGACTCGACGGGGCGCGTCTTTGGGACCGGGGATTCGTCGGCGAGGGCGACGACAACGCCATAGAGCCGACGACGACCGAAGGGGACGACGACGAGAGAGCCTGCGGCGAGGCGACCTTTCAGCTCGTCCGGCAGGTGGTAGGTAAAGGCCCGCTTGACCTGGCCCGAGACCGCCGCCGTGGCCGGAGAAAAGACGATCACCTCAACAAACGAGCGAGAACCCATTGCTAACCACTAACAACCATTACACCTCTTCACCAAAGCGGGGGCTGTATCGCAAAAACATCCAATAGCCCACGGCGAACACGAGCAATGCAGTGACGGCAGTGCGCAATAAGAAATCGAGACCCGTCGGTTCGCCCCAGTAAAGCAAGTCACGGTAGGAGGCGACGATAGAGGCCATCGGGTTCAGACGGCGCAGCCATAACTGGGGGTTGAACGTGATACCCCAGATAGATTTTTCCTTTGGGACTATGCTGATAGGATAAATCACGGGCGTGAGAAAGAACCAGGCCTGCACAGCCACGCCCAGGAGATGGCGGGTATCACGATAGAAAACGTTGAGGGTGGCGAGAATGAAGGCCGACCCCAGGGTAAAGACCAACTGGATCAGGAGAGTGATCGGCATAAGCAGCACCCACCAACTCAGCGGCGCGCCTGAGATAAAAGCCAGGAGGAAAAACACAGGTAGGGCGATAAGAAAGCTAACTAGGTTGGATAGCACGGTAGAAATAGGAAGTACCTCGCGGGGGAAGTAGACCTTTTTGATCAAGTGGGCGTTACCGATGATGCTACCAGTGGCTTGCAAGGTCGAATCCACGAAAAAATTCCAGGGCAACAACCCGCACAGGAGAAAGACCGGATAGTATGGGAAATTGTCGTTGCGCCGGAGTATGGTAAAGAATACGGTATATACGATCATCATCAACAGTGGGCTAAGCCAAGACCAGGCCACACCGAGGACAGAATTCTTGTAGCGCACTTTCAGGTCGCGCACGACCAAGTTGCGGATCAACTCGCGATATTGCCACAGTTCTCGCAGCCGGTAAACGATTTCCATAAAAACCCAGTTCTCCTGAATCTCATACTAAAGAACGGTACGGTAGACCTTTAACAGATGCCGCCCGGCGCGCTCCCAGGAAAAATGGCGGGCGGCCCTCTCCCGCAGCTTTCGCCCCAGTTCAGCGCAGCGTCGCGGATCGTCGAGCAGGCTGGCGATAGCATCGGCCAGAGCGACGGGATCGCCCATCCGCCTGGCGTATGCGCCCAGCGCGCCCAGGTACTCGCGGCTGACCGGGGTGTCGAAGGTGACGGTGGGCAAGGCCATCGCCATATAATTCAGGATCTTGCCGCAACCCTCGGTAGCAGACAGCTTGGGAGCCACCGCTACGTCGCCCAGCGCCAGGCGAGTCGGGATCTCCTCGTAGGCCACCTTGCCGGTGAAGGTGACTCGATCCGCCACGCCCAGATCAGCCGCCATTTGCCGGTAATGGCTGACGTGGGGAAACCCCATGATCAGGAAATGCGCGTCCACCTCGCGCCGCTGGAGAATCTGCGCCGCCTGCACGAGCAACGCCGTGCCCTGATAATCGGCCAAAAGGCCCAGGTAGGCGACGACGGGACGACCGGGTGGAATGCCCAGGGCCGCCTTGTGCGCCGCGATCTCCTGGGGAGCCAACAGGCCAGGCTGAAGAAAATCGAGGTCTACACAATCGGGCAGCGGGTAGACGCAGCGCGCGTTGCAGTTAAAATCGCGCTCCAGCAAGAGCGCGCCCTGCTGACTGCTGGTGACGATGACGTCGGCCATCTGATCGATGCGCAGTTCCAGGAGACGCGCCCAGCGGTACCACAGCCCATCGGGATCGAGAAAGTGATGATCCACCATCTCGCCGGTCATGCTGCCCTGAAAATCCAGCAAGAGCGGCACGCGCAGGAGACGGCTGAGAAAATAGCCGATAAAGGCCCCCTCGTGCGTGTGCCCGTGGACGATGTCGAAACGGCGGCGCATGATGGTCATCAATCCCGTCCACACCAGGAACACGTCAAAGGCGATTTTGTGCAGCGACGATCCCACCTCGTAATCGGCGCGCCAGGGCGTGGGCCGGGTGCGGACGATCTCCAGATCGGGCAGATCGCGTCCCAGGTAATAGGTGACTATCGTCACCTGGTGGCCCAGCTTTTGGAGCACCCGCGCCTCCTCCAGGATGCGTATGTGGCCGCCATAGTCGGAAAAGAAGGAGGTGGGGGCGATCATCAAAATGCGATATGTCTCAGTCAAAGCATCTAGCCCGGCAGGAGCGGTATCGTGGGCCATCGTCCCGTGGGGGCCGACGCCCCTACGGGGTGGCCCACGACGCCACACGGATGTCGAGATCGGGTGCTACGTCTTGCAAAGAGGATCCGGCTATTCCCGTCGCTTGGACAACCGCTCGCCAAAGAGCATCTGCCCGATTTGTTCACTCGCGCTGGGCAGATCCTCGGTACCGACCGTGCCTTCTTTGACCCACATTCCTTGTTCCCGTTCCCCGATCCAGCGCGCCCGTCCCTCGGCGGCCGTGGCGAACACCTCCTCCAACGCCTCGCCATCGCCCTTGTTCAACAGATCGCGCAGACGCATCAGTTCTCCCAGCAGAGCGTCGAGACGATGGAGCACGTTCTGGCGATTGAGAAAGACAGCAGCGTGGCGCTGGTGAGCGTCGTCGGCGGCATAGGTGGCGGCGGCAAAGCGGGAACCGGCGAACTTGCGCATCTCCTGCCAGCCGGGAGTGTCGACGGTGGCTCGCAGCAGCGCGATGGTCAACAGGTCGGGCAGTTCCTCGACGCCTGCCTGCATTCCGTCGTGCTCGGTGACGTCGATGAAAAAGGGTCGCGCGTCGAGCATGTGAGCCAGTTCGGAGCAGGCGTCAATCGCCGCACCGGATCGACCCGGAGCAGGAGTAAAGCAACAGAGCGCCTCCTTCAGCAGATCGGCGCTGGAGATGTCCAACTCGTCCAGGGGAGCCAGGCCGATGATGGCCGGGTTGGGGATGATGTGCCCGCCGACGAAAGAGATGTGTTGCGGCAAGAGTTCTTTGGCCCAATCCAACACCGGCCTCTTGAGGGGCGCGGTATCTATGACGAGGCAGCCGGGTTTGAGGTGTGGCGCGATGGCGGCAAACGTCTCGCGGACGTCAAAGAGCGGCACGGCGACGATGACCAGGTCGGCATCTTTGCAAGCTCGTTCTGGTTTGCGCTCCACCTGGTCAAAGGCCCCGCGGGCGTGCGATAGATCCGCCGCTATCTTGTTATCGTCGTAACCGATGATATCGGGAGGATCTTTTTGCCCCTTCAGTCCAAAAGCGATGGATACACTGATGACATTTGTACCGATAATCGCGACTCGTTTGAAATCCATTGTGACAATTCTCTCCTTGTGTTAATTTGCATTATCGGCCGCTTGCAGCGCGGCCAGATATCGATCTTCCTCGGTTCGACCGTCCACATGGCGCCCCTCGTGACGGCGGATCAGGGCGACCGTCATAGGCGAGCATCCCGCCTCCTGCGCCCATCGAGCGCCTATCTCCGGGTGATGGACGTAAGTGACGAAAGGATGTCGCCAACCATCCCTCGGCTCACCTTGAATCAACCGAGCCAGCAAGCGCGGCGCGAACCGTCCCATGAGCACCACGGTAGCTCGCAGCCAGGCGGAAAACCTGGAGCGAACGGCCGTCTTGCCCACGTCGTGCAGCAGCGCCGCCGCCAGCAGTTGCGGATCCGCGTGGCCTGCCCGGCAGAGCGCATCATATACCGCCAGGGCATGGCGTTGATCTGGGGCCGTCTGGCGACGAAAAAGCTCCCGTGCCGCTGGCGTCAAGACGCGTATGGCCCGCTCGATCTCGTCCTCTGTGATTGTATACCGCGCGGTCAACGCCCGGAAAAACTGCCCCACGCGGTAATGGATCGCCCTCACCATCCTGCGGTTCAGTAAACCAGCAGGGCACGGAACATAAAGTTCATCAGCGGGCTGACGATCATGCCGAGCAGTCCCACCCTGGATAAAAGGTACAAGACCAACATCAGCCCGGCGCCGCCCAAGTGTTCCATCTGTTCCATCACCTCGGCCCACCGCTGCGGCAGCATCCAGGCCAGGACGCGCGAGCCGTCGAGCGGCGGGATGGGGATCAGATTAAAGAGCATCAGGGCCAGATTGATGCCGATGAATTGGGACAGAATACCCTGCAAGCTGATACTACTGCTTGAATAGAGACTCAGCCATCCCAATCGAAAAGGGATCGCCGCCAGCATGGCCAAAACTAGGTTGGAGAGCGGACCGGCCACGCTCACCAATGCCCAACTGGCGCGCATATTCCCCCGCAGACGGTAGGGACTCACAGGTACCGGCTTCCCCCACCCAAAACCGGCAAAGACCAGGGCCAGCGTCCCTATTGGATCCAGGTGGGCCAGTGGGTTGATGGTCAGCCGTCCACGCTGGGCTGCCGTGTCATCTCCCAGTTTATAGGCGGCCCAAGCGTGCGCCCATTCGTGGATGGGCATGCTGGTCAAGAACAAAATTGCCAATGTGATCAGTCGATCTGGATTGAGCAGATTCGTCAAAGTTTTTCACCTCTCTACGATCTTTGACTCATTATAACACGGTTGCAGGAAAGGAGCGAGTGAGATCAGGTAGGCGAAAGGTACCGGTTGACCTTTCCATCAACTTTTGATATACTGATTACAGGCACCCAAAGTTCAACATCGTCGCGATCCCATCGAGCCAGCTTGAAAAGGTACCCACTGACTCTTATCGTAAACGGAGATTGGCTTTTAGGTTTGCGTGCCAGCCCAATCCACCCAGACTCAAAGGAGAAAAATGAAGACGAAAACTCTCTTCTCATTTGTTATCCTCGTTGGCCTGGCTCTCGCCGGGCGCATCAGCCTGGGCCAGGAGGCTCGGCAGGAAAACCTGACGCTCCCGAAAGCCTCAAGCGCTGCTTTCGAGATGGTGGAAAGGCAAGGGTCTGTATCTACGGCCCCTTCCGGCGGCGCGTCAACCCAATCCGCGACGTTGACCTGGCAGATCGAGACAGTGGACAGTTCCGATGACGTGGGCAGTCACACATCCCTGGCAGTGGATTCGGATGACCGGCCCCACATCAGCTACTATGGCGCGATCAGCAAAGCCCTGAAGTACGCCGCCTACGATGGCGTCACCTGGCAGATCGAGACGGTGGACGATACCGATGATGTAGGCCATTTCACCTCGCTGGCTCTCGATTCAAACGACCGCCCGCACATCGGTTACATCAACGCAAGCTCTAAACTCGTGAGATATGCCAATCTTGAAAGCTCTGCCTGGTTCTCCGAAACAGTCTACGCCGGCATTGATCGTCCTGTGCTCTATACGTTGTTGGCCCTGGATGCAGCGGATAATACCGGCAATGTAGGCCCCCACACCTCCCTGGCGCTGGACTCGTCCGGGCAGCCCCACATCAGTTACTACGACGAGACGAACGGGTACCTCAAACACGCGTCGGATGTCCCGCTCCGTTTTCAGCGCCGGGCGGCGCAACTGATCGAGGAGATGCGCGGCACCGGGATGGGATCTGGCTCAGTTGGGGCCGGGGGTCCAGCCTCTCTATCGCCCCGACGTCGCCGGGATCGCGTATTATGACTTTCCGGTGGTCGTTCCTGGAAGCGCCCGACTGAGGGCGGTTGCGTTCGAGCCGGCGGGTTTTGTCATCGTTTCCACCGACGGCCACGACTTTCCCATTCCAGAGTGGGATTTCACCGGGGAATCACCCACTCAGGAATTGGCGCAAGAGGCCCAGGGCGGCGGCGAGAGCGCGGCGAAATTCTACAAGCTCGACGTGCTGACCTACGCCGCCGAGAACCCACAGAGTGAGCTGGTCGCCACGTTGGGAGAGCTACCGCCCCAGGTGACGGGGGTAGATCCTGCCTGGCTCGACAAACCGCCGCCATCCTTCGAAGTCATCTGGACGCCCAACGCGCAAACGGAAGGCGATGCCGATACTTCTGGGATGAGCGGCACGCTCTTTATCAGCGGCACGCTCGCACCGCCTGCCGGGCTGGAGTGGAGCGCGTGGGAGTCGTGGAGCGAGTTGAAAACAGGCTATGGCAATTCATTCGGCACGCTGCTCGAGCGAGCGCACCGCGAGGCGAAGGAGGCGTGGGAGGCCGAGTCCCTGATAAGAGATAACGAGTTCTTGCGGAAGGGAGACGTTCGCATTCTGGCGATGCTCTGGCCGACGCCCACGATCTCACTCTCCGGCGACGGGGCCAAGCACATCCAGACCGAACTGATCACGCGCTCTGTATTGCCCCCTCAGTTCAAGATCACCGTGATGAGTTCGGTTCTGGGAGAAGAACTGCCCTTGACCCCGACCGTCAAGTATCCGAACGGCGCTCTGGAGACGTTCCGCTTCACGATCCTGGAACCTTACGAGACCTGGTTACCGCTGATCGTTCGCGGCTTTGATGAGATTGGGGCACCTATGAACGCGCGGAGGAATGAAAGCGTGGCTCCGCAAGCGGTTACGGCAGGCTGGACGAGCTGGAGTCACTCGTGGGCGGGGAGTGATGCGGATCAACGCTGGTACACGCAGATCAGTTGCAGCGATCTGGTGAACACATCCAGCTATTGGAGCGGCTGTGGCGCGACTGCCTGGGCCATGCTTTTTGGCTGGGCCGACTACCAGGCGTCCATCGGCAATCCCTGCTGGGAAGGGCGTTGGGGGTACGGGCACGGACGTCGTGGCGCCCGACACCATGGACGAGGGCGTCAAGAACATGACGTGGGAGATCCGCAACGACATCGACACCTGGCCTGTATACATCAAGGCGGACGGCTGCTGGCAGGGCGCTACGGATCCCGGCGATATGTCCGATGCCAGCGATTACCTGGACGGACGCTCCTACACGCGCCTGTTTACCTGTGGCAGCACGCTGTGGCCCACGAAAAAATGTCGCAACCGGGCCTCCGACGTCATCAAGCGGAGTGGAGGGCGAGAGACACCGGCCGTCATCGGGATCAGCCTCACCGGTGGCCCACATTACGCTCTGGCTTGTGGGTACAAACAGCGCAAGCTCAAGGGCCTCCTTGGAGAGACGTGGTGGACAGAGCGCGAGTTCTACGTCAACCAGGGCTGGGGAGGGGACAGAGGATGGGTCAACGGCTGCTTTGTCTGGTTTGCCGGAGAGATACGCCCGCACGCGCTTCCCCAATCCAATCGGGTCGACGACGTAGCCCTCTACCGCACCTCCGATCACGGATGGTACTATGACTATGGTCACAACGGCGACATGAACGCGGTGGGCGGGGCCTGGGGAAAGCAGACGGGCGATCTGCCGCTGGCCGGGGATTTTGACCGCGATGGGTTCGTGGACGACGTCGCGATTTTCGACACCTCTTTCCAGATATGGTGTTACGACTACAACCACGACAACACCGGGCACACCTGCGACGAGTGGGGAAGCTCCTGGGGGCAGGCAGGGGATCTGCCCTTCGCCGGGGATTTCGACAGCGATGGGTTTTTGGACGACGTGGCCGTGTTTCGACCCTCCACGCACGTCGCCTATTACGACTGGAACCACGATGGCACGACGGATGAGGAAGCGACGCACTTTACCACCGAGACCGGCGTCCCCGTCGTCGGCGATTTCGACAACGATGGTTTCGTGGACGACGTCGCCTTCTTCCTGGCCGACTGGGAACCTACGAGTATCTGGTTTTACGACTATGATCACAACGCCCCCCCAATGACGCGTCGGAGTGGGGGTGGGCGGATGGCCTCCCCATCGCCGGGGCCTTTGGCGAGGATCAGGATCCGCTCTAGTCATGGCACCGGCGCAAGTGATGGGAAAAGGGTCAGCATTCTGGTTTGCTGGCCCTTTTTGACTGCTCGATCCGAATAAAACCGAACGCAACAACGTTATAGAGATAGAAGAAAAAGGATTATGAGGTGAGCGGCCAGCCATTGGACATCGAACTCGAATTGATCGCCAGCGCCAAGCAAGGAGACAGACAAGCCTTTGGTGAACTGGTCCGCCGTCACCGAGAGGGGGTCATCAACGTGGTGTACCGGATGTGTGGAGACGCGAATCTGGCGGAGGATGCAGCACAAGAGGCGTTCATCCGCGCCTGGCAACACCTTCCCGGCTACCGGCCCCGCTCCCCTTTCCGCAACTGGGTCTATCGCATCGCCACGAACGCCGCGCTGGACGTGCTGCGCCGGGAGCGAGAGACAGTAGATATAGACAAAATGCCACTGGCCTCTTTGAATAAAGGGCCGGAAGCCACGGCGGAAGGAAAAGAGCGAGGCGAGCGAGTGCGGCAGGCGGTGCTGGCGCTGCCGCCGGCCAGCCGCGCGGCGTTGGTACTGCGGGAGTATGAGGGGCTTTCGTACCAGGAGATCGCCGACACGCTGGATATTCCCATCGGCACGGTGATGTCGCGGTTGAGCTACGCCCGCGGCAAACTGCGCGAATCGTTGACGCCCTATCTGGAGACGCTATGAACGCACAATTTGATAAGGGTGTGTTTCATTTCGGTTGGAGGTAGTCGCGGTTTCCATACCGCGCGCTATGGAAAGCGCGGCTACTCAACCCATTTGAAACACACCCATTTGATAAAAAGTCTGTTTCGCTTGGCAAGACAAGTCTTGGTAAAACCACAAACAATCTCTATCTCTATACTCAGGAGGAAATGTGATGCGTAATAAAAAAGTTGGACTCGTGCTTGTTGCTCCATTGTTGCTGTTCGTGCTTGGTTGTCAGTGCTGGCCAGTGGGACTGATCGCTGGAGAGGTAGCAGAGGAAATGATCACATCGAAGGAGATCGCAGAAGACATATCGGAAGAGATATTGAGCGAGATCGAAAAGACCTTCCCCTTGCCAGATTCGGAGATAATCATCATCAACCACGTTGGCGGTACCCTCAATCTCAAAACCAGATTGCCGGTTGAAGAGGTGATCGACTTCTATCGAGACGCCTACGACGAGATGGGGTTGACCGAACGTGCATCCGAAACGAATATCACCGAGACAAATGCGAACCTGGTATTCGACGGGCACGAAAGCGGCCAGACGGTGATCGTACAGGTAGCTGGCCGGGATAGCGAATTGACCAAAGTCACCATCCGTATGGAGAACGATTGAGCCATAACTGTACCCGTGACCGGCTGAGGGACGTTGCTCCCTATCTGGAGGCGCTATGAACGAACACGTGACGACCTGGTTAGAAGCATATCACGACGGCGAGTTGAAGGGGCTGCGGCTGCGGCAGGTAGAGGCGCACCTGGCGGACTGTGCAATGTGCCGCGCGGAACTGGAGCAACTGCAAACGCTGACGGTGCTCCTGCAAGAAAGCCCCGCAGCCGAGAGTCTCACGCCGCCCGAACGGTTCGTAGCGCAGGTGGGGCTGCGGCTACCGCGCCGCCCGATGCAGCCGGCCTGGAAGAGAACGTTGGAGTTGAGCTGGCGACTGGCGCCGGTGGGTTTGCTTGGCGCATGGGTCTTTGTCCAGGCGGTGTTCCTCGTGACCAGGGTGGCGATGGGCGCGCTGCGGCTAGGCCTGGGGGGTGAGTGGGCGGCGGAGTTGCTGCCCGCGTCGCAGCCAGGACTTTCGTTGAGCGAACTCTTTGGCACATCAGGGGCGAGTTTAAGCGATGTCGGAAAACTCGTAATCGAGTTGCTGAGCGATGGAGGACCACTGGGCTGGGGTGTTATGTTGAATCTGGTATCGCTGGTCGTGATCGGCCTGCTGTATTGGAGCTGGCTGGCCAGTTGGTGGGCCAGTCGTCAGCGCCAAAATGGAAATGGAGATGCGGCATGAGCGAGAAATCAGGAATCACCCGGCGGCGCTTCCTGGCAATGGCGGGAGGGGCAGTCGGGATGACGGCGCTGGCCTGCTGTGGCCTGACGGCCTTGGGCACGCGAGAGCCAGAGATAGAATTTGTGCAATCAAGTTGTGGAGGTGAAAAAGGAATGAACGAAAAGATTCTGGTGGCTTATGCCAGCAAGTGCGGGTCTACCGGCGAGGTGGCCGAGGAGATCGGGCAAGTACTGTGCAAAAGTGGTATAGAAGCAGATGTGCGTCTGGCAAAAGACGTGGACGACGTGAATGGATACCAAGCCGTGGTCGTGGGAAGCGCCATCCGCATGGGACAGTGGCTGCCGGAGGCGGTCAAATTCGTAGAGACGCACCAGGTCGCGCTGAACCAGATACCCGTGGCCTGCTTTACCGTCTGCATGACGATGCAGGAGGACACAGAGGAGAATCATCGCGAAGTGATGGGCTACCTGGAACCGCTGCGCGAGATGGTGCAGCCAAGAGACACTGGCCTGTTTGCGGGAGCGATGGACTATAGCAAGCTGCCCTTTTTCTTCCGGCTGATGATCAAAGCGATGAAGGTCCCTGAGGGCGACTTTCGCGATTGGGACAGTATCCGCGACTGGGCGGCTGGTCTGCGCCCTCTGCTGTTAGGCGCATAGCCAAGACCAGGAGCGAACCGAGAATAAGGAGAAAATCAGAAATGAACCATATAAACATTTTGAAACGAGCCTGGAATATCGTCTGGAACTACCGGGTGCTGTGGGTCTTTGGCATCATCCTCGCGCTGACCACCGGCGGGAGCAACTGGTCGTTTCCCAATAACAACACCAGCAATGGCCCGGTGCAATACAATATCGAGGACAGAGACTTTTTCCGAGACTTTGACGAGGACTGGGAAGAGTTCTTCCAGGACCTGGAAAGAGACCTGGAGAGAGATTTCGAAAGAGACTTTGGTATACTCGATTTCTTCCCTGCCGGGATAGTGGGCACGTTGATCTTTGCTGGTCTCGCACTAGGATGTGTGATCCTCATCGTGACCATCGTGGGAACGATAGCGCGCTACGTAGCAGAGACGGCGCTGATACAGATGGTGGACGAGTATGAAGAAACGGGCGAGAAACAAAGCGTGCGCCAGGGATTCCGGTTAGGCTGGTCGCGCACCGCGCTGCGGCTTTTCCTGATCGACCTGTTGATCGGTCTGCCGCTGTTCCTCGTATTCGGCCTGCTGTTTGTGCTGTCGTTCGCCCCGCTGCTGTTGTGGATCACGGGAAGCGAGGCCGCCGGCATCCTCGGCACCATTGCCACGACGGGCCTGTTCTTCCTGTTCATCTTTCTGGCCATCCTCGTCGGCGTGCTCCTTCAACTTCTGAAGCGATTCTTCCGGCGGGCGTGTGCGCTGGAGGGGCTAGGTGTGATCGATTCGCTCCGTCGGGGCTTTGACGTTGTGAAGCGACATTGGCAGGATGTGCTGATCATGTGGCTCATCATGGTCGGCGTGGCCATCGGGTGGGCGATCGCAATGGCCCTCAGCGCCTTCCTGTTGTTCCCCATCATCATCCTGCTCATCATCGTGGGCGTCGTGCTGGGTGGGTTGCCCGCGCTCCTGGTGTTTGGGGTGACCAACTTTCTCTTCGGAGGAGCCATGCCGTGGATTCTGGCGGCGATGATCGGCATCCCCATTTTTGGCATGGTGGTGGCAATCCCCTGGTTGTTCCTGGGCGGGTTGATGGAGGTGTTCAAGTCGAGCGTGTGGACGTTGACCTACCGGGAGTTGCACGCCCTGGAGAGTTTCGAGACAGAAGAGTTGCCAAAAACAAATAACATACTTGAACAGGAGGAAAGAGACGATGATAATTCACAAGACTTTCACCGATCAGACGACCAGTTGGACGGGTAAAGACGCATTGAACAAGCGAGAAAAGATCAGAAAAGAGGCTGAAGATTTCATCGCCAATGAGATCAATGAGCAAGACGTCGTCAACATCACCGAGACGGCTATGACGAGCAATGGTCTTTTCTCAGTCACCATTTGGCACAGAACGAGCTAGCCCGATGGAAGTTCAAGTCGAGCGTGTGGATACTGACCTACCGGGAGTTGCACACTCTGGAGAGCGTCGAGCCAGAATTCGAGCCGTTGCCTGAGCCGGATGAGCTTGAATCTGAATGACGCTGGAGAGCACGACGAAACGGCCTGCCGAGTCGGCAGGCCGTTTTGTTATTTCTCAGTTTGCCTCCGGATCATCTCCGTCGTCGCCGTCGCCAGCCCGACCACCAGCCAGAAGAGTGTGACCGAGTGGTGAAAGTCGAGATTAAAGATGTAATGATCGGCCAGCCCCCCCACCAGCGCCCCGATGATGCCGGCGTGCAGTCCCCACCACAACGACTCTAGCTCCGGGACAGTCGCCGCCAGCTCTCGATCGCGCCAGAAGCGGGCGAAGAAAACGCTCATCACGACGAGGAAACCGGCCAACCCCACCAGCCCCATCTGCTCGGCGATGAGCAAGTAGACGTTCGAGACGCCGATGTAGGTATCAATGTCGGGCGAGCCAGCAAAGCCCACGCCCAGCCAGGGATAGCGCCCGATCAGAATGAGCGCGTCTTTGTACTCGCCAAAGCGCATCTGCATCGCCAGGTCTTCGCCCCGCACTCCCTCGATAAAGTGCGCGACGTAATCCTGCGTCTGAGGTAGAACGAGCAGGAGGGCCAGCGCCAGAAGCAGGATTAGCCACAGTTTGCGGTAGCGCAAGGTGGCGATGACGGCCAGCGCGGCCCCGATCCCCACCAACGAACCTCGACTGATGGTCAGCCCCAGGCAGAGCATCATCACGCCCAGCATCGGCGCCAGGTAACGACGACGAAAGAGGGGACGTGAGGCAAAAAGCTGCGGCA
Organism: Anaerolineae bacterium; assembly: GCA_034437455.1. Taxonomy (GTDB): domain Bacteria; phylum Chloroflexota; class Anaerolineae; order B4-G1; family B4-G1; genus DAOTUB01. The sequence continues at coordinate 17,965 of DAOTUB010000076.1, forward strand.
CTCCGATCCCCAGCGTCAGGTAGAGCAGGCTGCCGAGTACGTTGGGGTCCACCGAGGTGGAGACGGCCCTCATCGGCAATTCGGGGTCGTCGCGAATGTAGCGCAGGACGCTCGGCCCGGTGGGGTATCCCAGCCGCCTCAACGCGGAGAGGGCGCGGACTACGAAATCAGCCGAGATCTGATCGGCGATGACGTAGAGCAGCAGGCCGAGCGCGGCGGAGGCAAAGGCAGCCAGGAGCAACACCCGCACGATGCGCCGCAAGCGCGCCTCGCCCTGCACGGTGTTGACGACGAGAAAGAAGAGCGCCACGCTGAGCATGACCTCGGCAAAGTGGCGCAGGATGTAGGATGTCAGCGGGGCATGGGTCAAGCCAAAGACGAAGGAGCCGACCGCCAGCAGCATGAACACGCCGACGGGCAACGCCATTGGCAGCGTGCCCAGGGGCACGGCGACGAACGCTCGTTGATCGCCGGTGGCGATCTGGAGCATCCAGACGAAGAACAGCGCCCCCAATGCCGCGTCGAGAAAGGTGGGGGTGAAACCGATATCGAAAGGGAAGGAGGCAAAAGGCAGCAGGCAGACGACGCCGATGACCGACCAGTAGGCGACCTCAATGTCGCGCAGTATCCACAGGCCAATACCCAGCGCCGCCAGCCCCGCCCCCGCGATGAGGACGCCGAACTCGGCCAGCAACCAGCCGACCGCCGCTGCCAGCGCGGCGCACAGCACCAGCGTCGCCAGCGCAGAAAGCCAGCGATGGCGGGAGGTAAAGATGCGATAGAGCCAATCCTGGGAAGTCATGTTAGTCTGCGCCTGGATGCCGTACTCTAGCCACCACTGTATACTTTTTGCGCCTCGGCATAGATACGGAGTGCGGTGTTAATCTGCCGTTCGCACTCATCTCCCTGGGCCTTGAACCATTCCCAAACGTCCGAGTCCACTTGCACCGTGACCGTGGTGAACTCTTGTGCCATCCGTAGACTGGCGCGTGCAAAGAAAGCCTCTGTCAGTGGCGGAATATCCGAGGTGTCAATTGTCTCATCAGTCAGCGCGTCAACGCGCTCCCAATTGGTCTCTGAGGACTTTTTCATACCGTTTCTGTTCATGGCTTTGTGCCTTTCGTAGTGAGATAATACGAATAGTATCCTTGCTACGTTCTGTATAGACCACAACTACAACGCGCGATTGGAGTATGCCAATACCAATCCAACGATCCTCATCGTAATCATCGCGATCATCGAGCGCGACCAGCATAGGCCTGGTGAAAATTTTCCAAGCATCGGCAAAGTCCAGACCATGCTTTTGGATATTGGCTCGGTTTTTGTGCTTGTTCCACTTGAATCGCATGCTACCAATGTACCTCAACGGGGCAACATTGTCAAATAGCCATAGCCATTGCTATAGGATCATCGCGTCTCTACGACAGTGGGAATTTCAATACTCTCCCCCGCACCATCCAGACGTGGCAACCGCGCCAGGGTTTGCAGATCGTACATCCCCACCATCAGACGATACTCGCCCGGCGGGAGATCGGCGGGCAGCGCCAACGGGTGCGGATCGGCGATGACCTCGCCAGCAGCCCACACCGTCGTCGGATAGTCGCCCATCAATGGCGGCCCGTCCCCTTGCGCCACCGGCTCGGGTTCGTCGCCAAGCAGGTGGACAAAGACCTGGTAATCGGTCGAGGGAGCCTCTCGCGCCTGCCAGTAGAGGGTCAGCGTGATCGTCTCTCCCGCAACAGCGCCCGACAACGGCAAATCATACCCTGCCAGAGACACTCCATCGGCCAGATCCACCGGCAATGGATGGGCCACTTGGTGCGCAGTCTCGGGCGGAGCGAGTTTTGCCTCTCCCACGCGAACCGCGCCCAGCGTCTCGCGCGCCTGGGTATCGTACAACCCCACCTCGACCCGCAGGCGGCTGGGGGCCGCTGCATCGGGCACGACCGGGACGCGGTAGGGATCGCGCCAGACCTGGCCCGGCTCCCACAGGCTGGTGGGCGTCATCCCACAGGCCGGGTAGCGATTGATCTGTCCCGCCGGCTCGTGTCCTCGTCCGAGCAGTTTGGCAAAACTGACGTAATCCTTTCCGTCGGGCGCTACGGCCTCCCAGTATACCACAAGTTCGACGTTTCCGCCCCATGACACCGTCTGTGGTTGCACATCCCAACCCACCAGGCGAGCCACACCACCCACATCCACCGGCTCGACGCGGGCCTCGGCGGGTACATCGGCCAGGGTGAGCGGCTCAGGAGGGGCATAGGCGGGCAGGATGGAGACAAACGGGACCATTGCCGCGACGATCAAGAGAACCAGAGCGATGCCCAGTGTCACAGCGAGCCGGTAACGACGCGGCGACCACTGCTGTAAACCCACCGTCAGCAGCAGGCTGATGCCCGCGACGTCGGGAAAGAGCAGTCGGCCCTGGAACGAGAAGTAAATCCACGTCCAGCGCAGTACCGAGACGAAGAGGATGGCTGCCCAGAGCGCGGGAATCCACCACAGTCCTTTTGGCCTGCGCCGCACAACCCAGACGGCCAGCCCCACCAATCCAGCCAGAGAGAGCAAGTCGAAAAAGATATAGACCCAGCGCGGAGCCATCACGTTCACCGCGCCGAACAGTCCCCAGTAGGTCCAGCGGAATGTGACAAACTCGTCCAGCCAATCGCGGAGGGTGGGCACGCCCTCTCGCACGCCCTGGATGACGACAAAGACGTTCAGCCCCGTCGGATCGCCGTACAGCCGCCAGTTGCGCAGGAACCACCAGCCCGATAGCAAGGCAGCGATCCCAAAGACGATGGGCAACCCGACCAGCAACGGGCGCAGACTGCGGCGGCGATAACTGAGCCAGAGCATGAGGCAGCCGAACAGGATCAACGCCCCCAGGCCGCTCAACTTGGTGAGGAGAAAGAGGCCGACGGTCAGCCCTGCCAGGCCGTAACGCCGGAGGGGCAGCGGCCCCCGGAGGCCGTCGCGCACCAATCGCACGAACAGCAGCAGGTTGAGACAGCCCAAAAAGGCTGCCAGCGCGTCGTTGTTGACGGCGGCGTTGACGAACAAGAACATCGGGTTGAACGCGGTGAGGACGACCGCGCCCAGCACCAGCGTGGGGCGGTCAGGAAATAGATCGCGGGCCAGCAGGTAGGTCAGCCAGATCGTCCCGGCTCCCAATCCGAGCGTGAGGAAGCGAATCAAGTGGATCGCCAGGACGGAACCGCGCCACGGGAACCGCTCTCGTTCCGGGCGATGGAGGATCAGATTCTTGTTGCAGACCTGGGATGCGTCGCCGACAAAAGCGTGCCCGTTCATCCAGCGCACGTCGTGGAGATCGGAGGTGTCTGTCCAGGAGGTGAGCGCCGCCATCAGCACATAGTAGGCGGGAGGCTGGCCGCCATCCTGCAGCCAGGGGCAATCATCCGGCGGCGGCCACGTGCAAATGTCTGGATCGAGCACGGGCAGATCGTGGTGAGTCTGGACGTACTGGGCGTAGGGGTAGTGTTTGAACTCGTCGGAGGCCTCCAGCACCGGGGTAGCCAGACTGTAGACAATGCCCATAAGAATGAACAATGAGACAATGAGCAATGAACAACGCCTGGGGTTGGAGAGTAGAGATGGGATCATGGAATGGTCACTCTGCCAGCGATGATGGCGTCATTTTCGAAGCGGACGCCCAGGCCATCGTAGGCCGGCAACCGCTCGCCGGTTTCGGAATGGTACATGCCCACCATGAGCGTGCAGTGGCACGGCGAGAGCGCCTCATCCACGGTCAAGTGGTATAGATCGCGCAACACGTCGCCGGAGATCCAGAAGGAGGTGCGGTACTCGCCCTCCAGCGGAGGATGATCCTCCTGGGCTACGAGGACGCCGTTCTCATCTATCAGGTGGACAAAGACGGTATAGTCGGCGTCGGGGGTCGCCTCGGCGCGCCAGACGAGGGTGATGGTGAAAGGTTCGCCGGACCGTACCCCCCCCTCAGTCCCCCCCAAGGGGGGGGAGGTAGCATCCACCCCCGTGGTGGGGGAGGTAGCATCCTCTGTCCCCTCCCCCCTTGGGGGAGGGTTAGGGTGGGGGCCAAGGTCGTAGCCCACCAACGTAATGGCCTCGCCGAGACGCGCTCCCACCGGATGGGTAACGTCGTCGGAGAGCGGTTCGAGCGGACGGAGCGGTACGAGATCCAACAGCGCCAGGTCGAGCGGCGGCTGATCGGGGGAGCGCCTGGCGCTCAGATGACCCTCGCCTCGGGCGTGAAGCCCGGCGTGGAGCGCGGCGATGGTCGGGGCCTCGGCGTTGGACGCAGGAGACAGGACGTAGCGGTCGCGGTAGATCGCGTCCGACTTCCAGAGCGTGGGCGGGAAATTCCCCCCGCCGGGGTAGCCATCCATCCCGGTGATAGGCTCCATGTCGCGCCCAAGAAGCTGGACAAAGGCGATCAGGTCCTCCTGTGGCGGTCCCTGCGCCCGCCAGTAAAGGCTCACCGGCGCAGGCTTCCCGGGATGCGCCTCCTCCACTTCGATGTGGCCGCCCAAAAGTTGGATCGGCGTTCCGTCAAAGATCAAGTCGAGACGTTCCATCTCTGCGGGTAGTTGGCTCTCCTGGATCGTTTCCGGCACGGCATACGCCGGCAGGATGAAGACAAAGAGGGAAATGAGCGCGAGCGCCAGATGTCCCCCGCCCACCAGCGCCGCCAGGCCGGATCTCCAACGGATCGGGACGAGACGGCTCAGGCCGAGCATCAGGAAAATGGAGATGGGGGCGACGACGGGCATCAGGTAGCGACCTTGCGATCCCAGGACGATCATGATAAAGCGCCAGACGGAGCCAAAGATGAGCAGGAAAGCAGAGGCCAGAATCAATAAGCCCATCTGCGCCGATCTGGTTGCCCGGCGCGAGGTCCATTGCTCTATCAAAAAGACGATCAGCCCCAGGAGGCCCGCGCGCACCAAAAACCACCAGACGCGGTACATCCACCCGGCGACGGACACGTTGAACCAACCGAACATCGCCCAGTAGGACATCTCCAGGCCGTGCAGTTGGGGGATCACGTCGAAAAATCCGATCGGCTCTGGGCGGACGGTGGCGGTGTGGCTGAGCCAGGCGTCCACGCCCATCAGTTCGCCGTAGAGGAACAGGTTGCGCAGGAACCACCAGCCGCAGACGAGGGCAGTGGCGCCGAATAAAATGGCGGCGTTTGTGAGTAACTGCCGGAGAAACCGGGTTTTGTCGTAAGCGGAGCGACAAAACCCGGTTTCTTGCCTTTGTTGCAGAACATCAAAGAGGAAAGCCAGAGCGACGGCGGGGCCGAGGGTGACGCCGCTGAGCTTGGAGAGCGCCGCCAGGCCGAGCGCCGCGCCGGTCAGCGCCAATCCGCGCCGCGACAAGCCGCGCACCGCCAGCCGCACCGCGCCCCAGACGACGAGCGAGCCGAAAGCGGTCACGGCGGCGTCGTTGCTCACCCGCGCGGTGGTAAAGATGAACATCGGATTGAAGGCGGTAAGCGCGGCCGCACCCAGGGCCAGCCAGCGGCGGTCGGGGCCTCGTCCCGTAGGAGCCGATGCTCCTACGGGGAAGAATTCCAACGCAATGCCGTAGGTCGCCACGACAGCGAGCACCCCCAGCGCGGTCGAGACGAGGCGAGCGATATGCACCGTGAGGGGTGTTCCGCGCCAGGGAAACTGTTCGGCAGAGGTATGGACCAGAAAGTTCTTGTTGCCAACCCGGCCGGGGTCTCCCATCGCGTGGTAGGGGTTTCGCCACATCCAATCGCGAACGTCCACGTCATCGGGCACCCAAAAGGTCACGGCAGCGCAGAGCGCGTAATACAGGGGCGGGTGGCTCGCCACGTAGCCGGTCACTCGCTGCCCCGAAGGCGCGCCCTGCACCGGCAACCCCCGCCCCTCGGTCAGCTCGTGGATGTAGGAATAGTGGCCGTTGGCGTCGGGGGATTCAAAGATCGGAATGGTCGCGCCGTAGAGCACGGATAGGACGACGAAGAATAAAAGGAGGACGACGAATAACGAATGACGAACGAACAGTGATCGGATTCGAGATTTGGGGGTTACGGTTGGATTCATGTTTGCCTTCTATTCTCGGCTAACCACGATAGGGAGCAACTCGATGTACCGTTCGGGGACTGGAGCGCCATCTACCAGGGTGACGGGGCGCTCGCCGGTGGCGGCGTCGTACATGCCAGCCCGCAACGTGTACTCTCCCACGCGCGCGTCGGAAGGGATCGGGATGGTGTAATGAGTCTCGATCACCTCACCCGGCAACCACTGGTTGGAGTAATACGCGCCTTCCTGCACCCAACTGTCGGTCTGAGCCAGCAGCGTCCCATCGGGGCCAACCAGGTGATTGAAGACGGCATAGATCGGTTCCATCCGGCGCAACGCTTTCCAGTAAAGCGTCAATTCGACGGCGCCGCCAGGCTCGACGGTCGCCGCAGCCAGGTCGTAGCCCAGCAGTCTCACGTCGTCGCCCATCACCACGTCCAGGCGCTGCTCCATCGCCGGCGCCCGATAGCGACGCGGACGGGCCTCGATTGCCACCTCCGGCAACGCCACGCTCGCGCCGGAAAGCTTTTCTTCACGCTCCCACCAGTCGAGCACTTTGTACGAGCGCGTCCCATCCATCGGCAGCGGCGCCCCGGCAGCGTCGTAGACGGTCAAGCGGATCCGGTAATCCCCCGGCGGTGCGTCTGTCGGCAAGGGGAGAGTATGGTGGCCTTTCAGCACTGCACCAGCCTGCCAGCGGCTGGTGGGGAACCAATCGACAACCGGCGGGACACGTTGTTCCACCAGCGGTGTTCCATCGCCGTTCACCAGTTCGATCCCCAACTCGCAATCCTCCGTGGGGAACGTCATCGCTTGCCAATAGAGATCAAATAAGAGGGGGTTGCCTTGCGTGAAGCTTTCTCCCCAGGGCACGTACCCGGCCAGCGCCAGCGTGTCGCCAAAGACAGCGCGCACTTCACGACCGGGCAGCGCCTCGATCTCCTGGGCAGTAGGCACGGAGTGGCCCACGCGCACCCGGCCCAGCTCGAAGGGATCTCCTCCCTCCGGCAGCCACTCGTCTCCCTCCGGCGGAAAGACGCGCACGCGAAGCACATAGTCGCCGGGGGGGACGCCGAGCGGAACGACCAACCCGCGTCGCTCGATAAAGGTCTCGCCAGCATTCCATCTCTGCGTGTGAGCGTGGGCCGCTCCGACGTCGAACTGGTACTCCTCCCAGTCGCCGGTCGGACCGCTCAACTCCAGCCGCAGCATCAGCTCGTGCGGAATATCCCGGAGAGCGCGCCACTGGGTTAGAATCAGGATCGCTTCCCCGATGGTCGGCTCCAGGTTTGCCAGCGCCACACCTTCCAATTTCAAACGCCCCGATCCCGGGCCAAAGCGAACGTCCACGCGCTCCACACGCTCATATCCTTCCTTTCTCCTGTGCAAAATTGTGGGCAGAAATACCTGGAAAGAAAAGTCCCCTGCCATCGGCTCGCCGTTCTCGGACGAATCCTCGGTCAGGATCGCCGGTACTTCCTCAACCGGGGCAACGCGGTAAAGCGTCAGGTTCCACTGAGACCAGACCTGGTGGGTGTGCTCGTGCAGCCAGCGAGCGACGAGCCAGTCTGGATCCACAGGTTCGACGGAATTGTAGGAAACCCAGACGCGGTCGTGGGTCTCGAATATCTCGGTCAACGTTTCTGCGGCCAACTCGGCGTCTACCTTGAGATCGCGCAACGGGATAGTATACGATGGTAATGGCCCCACATCGTAATAAAAGAGCAGCCACCGTTGCCAGGGTCCGTGAAGCAGCAATCCATCGCCGGGACGAGCGTGCGCTCGCAGATATTCTATCCGGGCGCGAAAGCTCTCGCTCAGCGGAGCATAGGTGGGTTTGTAAGCATAGAGGTCCACAAAGAGGATTCCAAGGAACAATGAACAACGGACAAGGAACAATGAACAATGAACAATCGACGATTTGATTGGCCGAGCGGTTGACCAAGATAGAGCGGATCCCAGGATCAGGATGACGGCAGGTAACGCTGCTGTCAGGTAGCGGCCGGTCACGCGCTCTGGCAAGGCCAGGACCGCGATCAATGGCACGCCCAGCAGCAAGCCCAGCAACACCCCCTCCTGTTTGTGTCCACGCGGCAGCAGGAGATTCCGTCGTTGAGCCAAGCCGAGGCCGAGCACCGTCAAGAGCAGCGGCAGGCCCAGGTGGTACCAGTTGGGGCGGATTGTGGCGCCCAGGTAGAGTCCGTTGAGGGCGCGGAATAACGCCTCCCAACGCACGCGCGAGGCAATGCCTTTCTGCCAGATGGAAGCCAGCGTAGCCCACAATCCCGGCGCGAGGAATGCCCAGAGAACCATGCTCCCACCCAACGCGAGATGAACGGCCAGCCAGCGCGCCCACAGATGGCGGTAACGTCGCCAGTTCACGAGCAAGAATAGATCTTGAGCGACGAGTACGAACGCCATAAAGTAATGGGTGAACATCCCCAGACCGGTCACCAGCCAGAAGAGACCCCACCAGCGCGCTTGATCTTGACTCAATAGCCGGACAAAGATAAAAGTGGAAAGCACACTCCACAAAGCGAGCAATACGTACATCCGCGTATCCTGCGAAACTCGCACGTGGAAAGGGGAAATCACGAGCAGAAGGGTCGTCAACAGCGCCGCCGAGGGACGCATCGTCTGCCGGGCCAGCCGGTACATCGCCGCTGCCGTCACAAGCCCGATGCCGACGGACAGGAAACGGACGGCGAACTCGCTTCGCCCGGCCAGTGGCATCCAGAGGGAAAGCAACAGGTAATAGAAGGGGGGATGCTCGCGAATGGCATCGCGCAGGTAGGCGAATATCCCCAGGGGTCCCCGGGCGGCGATAAAAACGCTGCCGACCTCGTCGAAGGTCAACTCCCGATCGCCCAACGTGCAGGTGCGCAGCGCAAAGGCCAGGAGCAGCATGCCGACCACTGCCCAGGAGATCAGGTTGCGCCAGCGTTGCGTCGTGCTCATAGGGTCACCTTGGGCGTGAGGGATGGGTATTTCTTGCTCTGCGGCTTTGCAAAGTGGCTCCTACACCTTGCAAGGCGGTTCACCGGCAACCGACTTGATCAACTCGGCCGCCGCTTGAACCTGCTCCTCCGCGCCGCTAATCCCGAGCCAGGCCGCGCCTTCCGCGCCATAAACGCCGCCGGCCGCGATCAGGCAGGCATCGGCGCCCGTCAGCAGTTTGATGGCGTCCAGTTCGGTGAAAATCTTGCCAGGCACGGGCAACAGGCGCGGCCCCTTGGCGTCTGGAGCGTTGCATCGCTGGGCCAGCACATCTACGTCTTCGAGCACGCGCTTTTCCAGGCCCACGGGCACGATCAAGCGCACCCGCCGCCCGACCACCGCCGCGAGCGCCGCCAGAATTGTCCCGCCCTGTGGATGGCCGATCTGCACGGCGGCCTTGCCGCGCGCGTCGAACGCGTTCGCCCCTTTCAAGACCACGTCGCCCGCCTCGAGATCGTCCACCGCGTCAAAGATGGTCTTGCCCTGTTGCCACTCGCCGTCGCGGATGACCACGTCCCCCAGGAGCTTGGCCTTGATGATTTTGGCGCCAGGAGCGACCGTCATCCCACGACGGAAACCCTCCCGCGAGAATCCCTCGGCCTGCCCCAGCGACGTCAATATTTCTTCGGCCACGTAACCGTTCGTCGTACCGGCGATGACGACCAACGTTCCCTTTTCGAGCACGCGCTTGATGTCGGGGTGCTGAGCCATGCCCTTGCCGATCAATCGCTTGCCCATCACCGTAGTCACACAGAGTTGCTTCATTTTGGTCTCTCCTCGTTTGATCTCATAAAGACGTTCATTAACGCAGCTATTCTACCACGCTCCCCTGGGGAGGCAAACGGACTTGACAATCCTGCCCTTTGTCCAGTATCATGCGAACACGATGAAACGAGACCAACCATCGTTGCCGAACCTTGTCCCTTATGCCGGTCGTTGGGTGGCGCTGGTACGCGGGCGCGTGGCTGGCGTGGGCTGGACGGCCGACGAAGCCCGTCGAGCCGCCAAGCGCAGCCGCCCCAAAGAGGAGCCGCAGTTGCTCTTTGTATCCGCCGTAGAGCCGTCCAATGAAAACAAGTCGCTCACCTGACTGAAGATGAACATACAAATTTCTCCTTCCGACTGGCCCCTGAAACAGATCCGCGCCATCGCCGCCGAGCGCGGCGTACGGGTCTGGGTGGTGGGCGGCGCTGTGCGCGACGCGCTGCTGGAGCGCCCCGTGCACGACTGGGACTTTGCCACAAACCGGGACGCACTGGATCTCGCCCGGGCGGTGGGCGACGCGCTCGGCGGGGCCTACTTTCCGCTGGACACGGAACGAGGCACGGGCCGGGTCATCCTGACAGCGGAGCATGGCGCGCGATTGGAGCTCGATTTCGCCGTCCTGCGCGGCCCCGATCTGGAGGCCGACCTGGCCGCACGGGATTTCACCATCAACGCGATGGCGCTGGACGAGACGGGCGCGCTGGTGGACCCACTGGGCGGCGAGGCTGACGTGAAAGCCAGGCGCATCCGCGCCGCGAGCGAGCGCGCCTTCCAAAAAGATCCGCTGCGCACGTTGCGCGCGGCGCGGTTGGAGGCCGAGTTGGGTTTCGAGATCGAGCCGCAGACGGCGGCCTGGATCCGTCGCGACGCGCCGCTGCTGACTCTCCCGTCAGCCGAGCGGCTGCGGGACGAGTTCGCGCGCGGGATGGCGCTTCCGGGCGCGTCCGCCTACCTCCGGCGCCTCGACGAGCTGGGCCTGCTGCCCCACGTGGCGCCGGAGCTGGAGACACTCAAAGGTGTCGCCCAGTCGCCGCCGCACCGCTTCGACGTCTGGCGTCACACGCTGGCGATCGTGGACACGCTGGAGATGGTCGTCGCCGCCGTCACCGGCGCGTCCTCTCGCCCCAGGCCGCGCGCGCTGGCAGATGCCCCTCCTGCCGCGTGGGGCGACATCGCGCGGACGCTGAGCCAATTCAGCGGCGATGTGCGCGAACACCTGGCGGTCGAACCCTGTACTGGCCGCAACCGCGCTCTGTTGCTCAAACTGGCCGCCCTGCTGCACGACATCGGCAAGCCCGAGACCTGGTCGGAGGAGGATGGATATATTCACTTCTACGGTCACGAACCGGCGGGAGCGCGGATCGCAGCCGCGCGACTGCGAAGGCTGCGCTTCAGCGGCGACGAGGTGAGACGGGTGCGTACGATCGTCGAGGGCCACCTGCGCCCGCCTCACCTGGCGCGCGCCGAAAAGGTCACCCGCCGAGCTGTCTATCGCTACTTTCGCGCTACGGGCGATGCAGGCGTCGAGATCGTGTTACTCAGCCTGGCCGATCACCTGGCGACCTGGGGACCTAACCTCCAGGAACGCCGTTGGGCGCGGCGGCTGGAGGTGGCGGAGCTTTTGCTGAGCCACTACTTTGAGCAGCGCGAGGAGACGGTCGCCCCGCCGCCGCTCCTCAGCGGCCACGACCTGATGACCGAGCTGGGTTTGGAGGCCGGGCCAGAGATCGGGCGACTACTCGAGGCGCTGCGAGAGGCCCAGGCAGCCGGGGAGGTGAGAACGCGGGAAGAAGCGTTGACTCTGGCTGCACAGATCTCGGACGCTGCGACGAGGTGACAAGACCAATGCACATTGACGATGGGCACAGATTGTGTTATGATGGTCGCAAGGAGGTGAGTCAATGTCTCAGGCTACTCGAACTGCGGTAGAACTAACGCACCCAGTTCCGGCGGCGACTGTTTCAGCGCCGGTGCAGCAGGCGCTGCCTCAAGAAAAGAGAATCTGGACGGCCGAGGATTTGTTAGCTTTGGCTGACGACGAGAACCGCTATGAATTGGTGCGGGGGGAGTTGATTATGATGACACCGGCAGGTATCCGTCATGCCAAGTTTGCTGCACGCCTAGTGGGAGCAATTAGTAATTACCTCGGAGATCGCGAATTGGGCGAGGTTTACACCGCTGAACCCGGCTTTGTACTAGAAAGCGAGCCACAGACTATTCGCGCCCCGGATGTAGCTTTTATGCGACGAGAGCACATCCCCCCTGAAGGAGAGCCCGAAGGATTCTGGGAGGGCGCCCCAGACCTTGCGATCGAGGTCATCTCGCCCTCAGAGACAGCCAAAAATATCCACGAGAAGGTGGCTGACTATTTGCGGGCCGGCACACAGTTGGTCTGGCTGGTCTACCCCGATAGCCAAACGGTGATGGAGTACCGTCCCCCAATGAAGGCGCGGCGATTGACCGTCGAGGATGACCTGGACGGAGGCGACGCTGTTCCGGGATTCCGTTACCCCTTGAAGCGACTCTTTGCCTGACCGGTGCTTAGAAGTAAGCCTCGTATCCAGTGATCCCTAAATTGTCCCGCATGATCTGCAATTCCTGGCGTAGATTGAGATTGACGGGAATGCCCTGCTTGCGGATCTGCTTTTCCTTCTCGTATTCTTTTTCGCCAGCCACGTAGATGCGCGTCTCTCCGGGCGCTTTGCGCGCGTTCTGCAACGTGCGCATGATCTGACCCGTGATGCGGCGGGAGACCTCCAGCGGGATAAAGTGCTCGACGTCAATCGCCAGGAAAAAGTGGCCCAGCATGTAGGGGCGGCGAGAGCCATCCTCGGCGAACCCCAACAGGTCTTTCATGAACACCCCTCCGCACAGTGAGGCCGAGAGGATCTCGACCATGGTGGCCAGATCGTAGCCTTTGTACCCGGCCAGCAGTTCTCCAGCGCCGCCCAACGGCAGCAGTGCCGCTTCCGCTTTGCCAAAATCCTCGAGCGCCTGATCCGGGTCGGTGAGCGGATTTCCCTCGGCGTCAATGACCCAGCCTGTGGGGACGGGTTTTTCGGCGCGGGCCAGCACCTCGATCTTGCCCCGCTGGGTGATGGAGGTGGCCCCGTCGAAGCAGAAAGGATACGGCTCGTCGGACGGAGCGGCGAAGGCGATGGGATTGGTGCCCAGCATCGGCTCGGTGCTAAAGGTGGGAGCGATGGCCGGGCGAGCGTTGGTCACGGTGAATCCCATCATCCCCTCCTTCGCCGCCATCAGGGGATAATAGCCGGCGATGCCAAAGTGGGTGCCGTTGCGCACGGTCACCGCGCCCAGGCCATACTGCTTGGCCTTGTCCATCGCCATCCGCATAGATCGGTGAGCGATCACGTGCCCCATCCCGTGATGACCGTCCACCAGGGCAGTGGTCTCCGTCTCTTTGACGATCTCCATCTCGGTCTGGGTGAACTGGACGCCGGCCTCGATACGGTCATAGTAATATTTGAGGCGGCCCACGCCGTGCGATTCGATGCCCCGCAGGTCAGAGGTGATGAGCACCTCTGCGCAGATACGGGCCTCATCCTCGGGGACGCCGAGGTCCTGAAACACGTCCATCATGAAATCTTGGATGACTTCGACGGGAATGCGCGTAATCTCTGTCATTTCGCTGCTCCTTGTGTCTTGTGGATCCAAACGATCTCGTTGAAAAACGCACTATATCAGATAAACCCCTGATGTCAAACTCTTCTGAACGGATGATCGGGCGAATTGCCAATCTGAGCAGAATAGACTACAATATACACAGTAGCGGTGTAGAGACAGACTCAACAAGTTGCAATGATCGACAGGAATAGGAGGTAAGAGGTATGTCAGGTCATAGTAAATGGTCCACCATCAAACACAAAAAAGCCGCCGAGGATGCCAAGCGAGGCAAAATCTTTACGCGGCTGGCGCGGGAGATCGCCGTCGCGGCACGCGAGGGGGGCGGCGATCCCGACATAAACTTTAGCTTGCGCCTGGCCATAGACAAAGCCAAGTCCGCCAATATGCCCAAGGACAATATTGAGCGGGCCATCAAGCGCGGCACCGGGGAGCTCAAAGGGGACGAACTCGTCGAGATGACGTATGAGGGGTATGCTCCCAACGGAGTTGCTCTGTTAGTGCAATCGCTCACCGATAACAAGAACCGTACCGTGTCCGATCTTCGCAGGGTATTCAGCCGGCAAGGCGGTACGCTGGCCGAGGCGGGCGCGGTCGCCTGGCAGTTTACTTGCAAAGGGTACATCACGATCGCCCCCAATGGCATAGACGAAGACAGAGTTTTTGAGGTAGCGGTGGAAGCAGGGGCAGAGGACATCGAGTTTGGCGACGATCTGATCGAGGTCCACGTGGCTATAGAGCACTTCCAGGCGGTGCGGCAGGCGTTGGAGGACGCCAGCATTGCTTGTGAAACTGCCGAGATGACAATGGTGCCCCAGACAACGATAAAATTGGAGGCAAAGGAAACTCTGCGCATCATGAAGATCATTGACGCGCTGGAGGAATTGGACGATGTGCAGCAGGTTCACTCCAATCTGGACATCAGCGATGAGATGATCGCCAAGTACGAGACCTTGTCGTGAATACTCAGCCGAATAGTAGAGGACTGGGGCAGGATGCGTGTGCTTGGCATTGATCCCGGTACAGCCATCACGGGCTACGGTGTGGTGGAAGAGGTGAATGGGGAATTAAAGGCGCAGGCGTTTGGAGTGATCCGAACAGAGGCCGGTCAGCCTCTTCCCGCTCGTTTGCAATCAATTTACAAAGAGGTAAAAGAGTTAGCGACGGAGTGGGAACCGGCCGGGGCAGCCGTGGAGGAGCTTTTCTTTAGCAAGAACGTGCGCACGGCGATGAGCGTGGGTCAGGCGCGGGGGGTGGCGCTCCTGGCGCTGGCCGATGCAGGGATGGATGTGGCCGAGTACACCCCTCTGGTGATCAAACAAGCAGTGACCGGGTACGGAAGCGCGGACAAGGCACAGGTACAGGAGATGGTGCGGCTGTTACTGGGGCTAAAAGAGACGCCGCGCCCCGACGACGCCGCCGATGCACTGGCTGTCGCCATCTGCCACCTGCACTCGGCGCGCCTGACCGCGCTTTCCAACGCCTCCAACCCCGCGCTCTCTGGGGAGAAATGAGGGGAAGAGGAGCGAAATGATCGCCAGGCTCAGCGGGACTGTGTGGAGCACCGGAGAGAATCACCTGGTGGTTCGTGTTGGAGGGATCGGCTTCCACGTGCACGTTCCCGCTGGCGTTCTGAGCCTCGACGTAGAGCAACATGTCGAGTTGTTCACCTACCTACACGTTCGGGAGAACGAACTGGCGCTTTACGGATTTCTCGTTCAAGAAGAAAGAGCGCTGTTCGAGCTTTTGCTGGGCATCTCTGGTGTCGGGCCAAAGGCCGCGCTGGCGCTGGTGGGCGCTGTCTCTTCAGACACGCTGCGTCAGGCTGTACTACAGAATGAGCCAGGGCTGTTGACCCACGTGCCGGGCATTGGCTCGAAAACGGCCCAGAAAATCATATTCCACCTCAAAGACAAAATCATACCCACCGGGGTGGAGGCCGCGCCGCTGTTGAGCGAAACGGACGCTGAGGTCATCGCTGCACTGACCAGCCTGGGCTTTAGCTTGGTGGAGGCGCAAACGGCGCTTCAGAACTTGCCGCGAGGCGAGGCGCAGAGCGTGCCTGTCGAGGAACAGGTACGCCTGGCTCTGGCTTACTTTGCTGCTCCCTGATCTCGTTCGGCCGCACGGGTTGGAGGGACGCCGATGGTACAAGAGCAACAATTAGAAACTCGCCCCAACTGGCGTCAGCGGTGTCGTGTGGTGGCCCACGACACCACACGGCGGTTACATCGTCTTCTGGTCCTCAATATCCGCAGCAAGATCGTCTTGCCCTATCTCGTTCTCACACTGGCATTGGCCGTCGTCGGCATCTATGTGGTCATGAGCTTGGTCACCAGTTCGGTGAGCGAGCGATTGACGAATCAATTGCTCGAAGCCGGGCGCGTGGTTTCGGACAAGTTAGCACTCCGGGAGCTGGAGCACATCGAGTCGGCGCGAGCGATAGCCTTTACCGTTGGGCTGGCCGAGGCGCTGCAAGAGGGAGGCCGGGATCGCGTGGCTGCACTGGCTCAACCGATGGCCGTTGTCCGAGACGTAGAGTGCCTGATCATCGTTGACGCGCAGGGCCAGGAGATCCTGCACATGCTACAACAGGACGATGGTTCATCCAAGCTCCTGGAAGATGGGCCTACCGGCCAGTTCGATCACTCGGGGTTGTGGATGGTGCAGGCTCTATTCGAGGCGGACGATCCCAACGCCTTGCCCGAGCGCGGGTTATTGTTCCACCCGCTCGATGAACGCTACTACTACTTGACGGCCATCCCCATCGGGCTGGATGACGCTGTCGTCGGCGTGGTTGTCGTCGGCACCTCCCTCGATACGTTGTTGCCGTACTTTCAACAGACCTCTCTCGCCAACGTGATCGTCTACCTCGATGGCGGCCACGCCATCGCCACCACCATTGCGCTGATCGATCAATCCACCGACGAACGTGTGCCGCTGGAGGAGCTTTCGATCACACCCGCGTTGTACGAGAGCGTCTTGAACGGCGACGACTTTACCATTCTGGAGAATATTTGGATCCGTGAGCGTCCCTATCGCTTTGCTCACGCCGCTCTTCGCGTGGCCAACGACAGTCTGGGCACGTACGCCGTCGTTCTGCCCTCCAACTTTATCGTCGAAAAAGGCGTCACCAGTCGCAACATCTACGCCGTGATCTTTTTCGCCGCCACGGCTGGCGTCATCGCGATTGGGTACCTGATCTCTCAGCGAATAACCAACCCTCTCAGGAGCCTGGTACGCACCTCACAGGCCGTGGCAGAAGGTCATCTCGATCAGCGCACCGGCATCGCCAGCGCGGACGAGATCGGTTTTCTGGCCATCACCTTCGACGAGATGACGGGACGGTTGGCCGAGCGCACCTACGCGCTGGAGGAAACGCTCCGGACGTTGGAGGAAACACTCAGTCGCATGCGAGCGATCCTCTCCAGCATCGGCGATGGCGTGATGCTGGAGGACCTGGAAGGGAACTTTATCCCCCTGAACGCGACGGCCGAGATCATGCTGAAAGAGATCACAGACAACTTTCTGTTCGGTCCGTTGCGCGAACTGTCCGCCCGAGATTCCCAAAAGACGTGGGACCCGCGACCCGATCGCTGGCTTTTGGAGCGCCGACGCTTTGAGGTGGGTAACCGGGTGATCAGTTTCCGCTCCGCCGCCGCGCAGACCGACGATGGCAAACCGATGGGCATCCTGATCGTGCTGAGAGACGTGACCGCCGAGGTCGAAGCAGAACGATTCAAGGACTCGTTCATAACCCACGTCTCCCACGAACTGCGCACCCCTTTGACGGCGATCAAAGGGTATGGAGATCTTTTGCTCAGCGGCGCTAGCGATGTGCTCAACGAAGACCAGCTTAACTTTTTGAAAACAATTGACCGTCAAACCGACAGCCTGATGCGGATGATCAGTGCCCTGCTCGACTTTTCGGAGATGGAGGCCTGGGGACGGCTGGGTTTGCGCCAGCATCCCATGCGCCTGCACTCGCTCATCGAAAAGATCGCCCGGGAACAACGTCCGCATGTAGAAGGGAAGGGATTGACGTTCCAGGTAGAAGCGCCCACCGACCTGGCGCCGGTAAACGTGGACACCAAGCGGCTCCATTGGGCGATCACCAACCTGGTGCGCAATGCCTGGCAGCACACCCCGCCCGGCGGCAGCGTCACGCTGCAACTATCGGAGTGCGATGCCCAGGTGATCGTTGACGTCATAGACACCGGAGAGGGAATCGCGCCTGAGGGTCAGAAGCAACTCTTTGACCGGATCTATCATGCTACAAGCACAGCGGGAGGCGAGACGCGAGGGCTGGGCCTGGGACTGTATGTGACCCGGGCGATCGTCGAGGCGCACGGAGGCAAGATCCGGGTCGCCAGCGAGGAGGGAGTCGGAAGCAAGTTCAGCGTGATGCTTCCAGTGTGGCAAGAAGAAGCCGAAAAGGAACGCTCCGTAGCACCGTAACGTCGTAACGAGAAGTGAGGGTGACGTTGACCACGACGAAAGCCCACAACGGACGTGAGAACGGCAGAGATCGGAAACGGCGCGAGTGGCTGATATTCCTCCTGCTGCTACTGTTGGGGTTCGCCTGTTTGCTGTGCACGGCAGAGGCAGCGGTCAAGCAACTTGCCGAATGGCAAGTCCCTGACGACATGTACTCTGAACTGAACCCGGACGAGGAGTTCGGCACCGAGGTGATGCCCGTCGAGCCGCTCCGCCCGGAGGTGATGACGCTGCCCTGGGATCCAGACACCATCCTGACGCCTGTGGGGACGCCCTCGCCTGTCCCGACGGTGATCCTCGTTCCCCTTTCAACCGCGACTGCTATCGCAACGCCCCAGCAAATCGCCGAGGTCCCGTCGCCGCCTCCCAGCACGCCCACGCCCACTCGTCCGTCGCCGCCCACGCCGACGCGAACCGCGACCTCTGTGCTCACGCTCACCGGCACCCCCGCGCCCACGCCCACCGCGACACCGACCGTCACCGATGCACCCACACCCACGCCGACCGCGACGGCCACCGCGACCGACACGCCGATCCCGCCCCGACCCACCAATACCCCTGTGCCGCCCGCCACCGCGACCGACACACCCGTGCCCGCGACCGACACACCTATGCCCACAGACACCCCCACCGCTACCGCGACCGACACGCCCACGCCTACGCCGCTGCCGCCATCGGTGCTCAGCATCACGCCTGACTGGGGGTACAACGACACTCCTGTGGATGTAGTCATCACGGGGGACAACTTTTTTGGCCTGCCTACAGCGCGGCTCGGGAGCCATGTGCCCATCGGGAACATCACCCTCGCTGCCGCCGACACCCTCAACGGGACGGTGCCGGTAGGCATCGCAGCGGGAACCTATGCCCTCACCGTCATCAACCCCGATGGCCAGTTTGCCACGCTCTCGCCAGCCTACACCGCGCTCACCCGGCCCAATCCAGATACGACGCTGGAGACGGGGTATTTGACCACCTACGGTCCCGCCGCGTCTGGGGAGGAAGGGGACGATGACCACGTGCAGGTGATCTTTTTCGAGGTGCCGGATAGCACGACGGAAACTCTCTATGTCCGCATCTTTGACGCCGATACCGGTGGTGGAGGGGCATCAGAAGGAATAGATGGGCCAACACTCCTCCCTTACGACACGACGATTGCGTACATCTTGCGTGGTGACGGAGGATACACCTCTGAGGCGCGCCAGTCCCATCCTGGTTCGGCTGGGATCGTCGCCGGTACTCTGCTAACACAGACGGTGATCGGGAATGATGGAGCTTACGACACAAACTGGGATCTCGTCATGGGACCCTACCTGGCCAGCGATGGACATCTGGTCGGCAGCAGTCGGATATTCAAATTAGCCGTGGATGGCAGAGGCGGCGATGACGGGAACCGCTACAACGTCGCTCTGAGCACCGCGAGCGACAGCAACGTCGCACCGGCGGACGGACGCATATTCGCCTATTCGTGGACGTTCCGGGTCACCGACGCTCAACGAGCACCGCTCTATCCCTACGTACCGGCAGGGACACAGGGGTTGAATTTTGAACAACACAACTGGGATGCTGACTATAGCGATGGCGAAATGACGCTGCGCACGCCCGTGCGAAACATCTCTGTTCCAAATAGCGGCATTTCGGGAAATAACAGTGCAGCAACCTCGTCCCACCCCATAGAAAACGGCGAACACGGGGTTACATGGGCTGTGATCATGGATTTCAACTTTCCCCAAGTGGGGAACGATCTCACCTTCTGGGCAGTCGTGGATGGAACCGATCTCGCGATCTTTGCCCATCCGACGACAGCCCCGCCGCCGTAGGCCGAACGATCGGCATATCAATCCGTTAAAACATTTGACAACCCATTTCCTTTGCCATATAATTACGCGCACATTATAACCCCTTTGCTGCAAAAGGAGAGTATGGCTACCATTGAACAACCTATGCCGCCTACCTCTCGTCGTGGTCTTTTTGTGGGGCGCCGCCGCCGACGCATCCGCGAAGCTATCCAGGCTTATCTTTTTCTACTCCCAGGCACGTTTCTGCTGCTCGTCTTTAATCTCCTGCCTGTCGCCTATGCCTTTTACATCAGTATGCACAAGTGGCGCATCCAAAAGGGCGATTTCCTCAGGTTGGAGAACTATTTGAAGGCGCTCGGCGAACCCGTGGACGTGCTGTGGGTGGTGGGAGGATTGGTCCTTCTGGCCGCCTCCTGGATGGTCTGGCGCAGCATTACGCCCGACGAGTCTGGAAAAAAGATCGTGTTGCGCGCCGTGGTCGCACTGATGTTGATCGCGGGCGGCCTGGCTCTCGTATTGGGGTTCCCAGACATGTTGGAAACCGGCGACGAGGATCTGTTCCGGTCACTTTTGATTACGTTTTTCTACTCCATCGGTACAGTGCCTCTCCAGATCATGCTATCGTTTCTCCTGGCCAACATCCTGTTCCGGGAGATCCGCGGCAAGACGATGTGGCGTATCTTGTATTTTTTGCCCTACATCACCGTGACCGTAGCGTCCGCCGCTGTGTGGCGGACGATTTTTGATCCCAGTCGAGGGGCAGTTAATCTGGGGCTGTCGGTTCTAGGCGTGGCAGAGGACAATCTTCCCCGGTGGATATTCGAGCCTGCAGGGATCAATATCCTGATCGGTCGTTGGTTGGGCCTGGAGATCCCATCCTGGGCGGGCGGGCCGAGCATGGCGCTGATCGTGATCATCCTCTACAACGTCTGGGTATACGTCGGCTACAACAGCGTCATCTACCTGGCCGGACTGGGAAATGTCCCGCGAGAAATGTACGAAGCGGCCATGATAGACGGCGCGAATCGTTGGGATCAACTGCGCCACATCACGATCCCCCTCGTCTCGCCCACCACCTACTTCCTGGTGATGATGGGGATTCTGGGCACCTTCCGAGCCTTTAATCACGTATACGTCATCACCATACCCAACATCATGGGATACCCTCAGGGCACCACCATGACGGCCAGTATCTTGATATTTAAAGAGTTTTGGGAAGGGCATCGCTTTGGCTACGCCTCGGCGCTGGCGTTTATCCTGACCGGTGTGATGTTGAGCCTGACGTGGCTTCAGAACCGCGTCTCGGAAGGGCGGGTATTCTATGGCTAGTGTAACGATGACAGAACCAACGGCAAAAGAGTCCAGGATGTATCGAGTTCGTAGCGCCATTTCGAGCAGCCTGATGTATCTGATCCTCACCCTGGGTGCTATCGTAGCCATGTTCCCCTTCATATGGATGCTCCTCACCGCGTCCAAGACCTACGGCGAGCACAGCCAGCGAGCCTTCTGGCCCGTGGCCCTCACGACGCGCCCGTACATCGGACGTCCATCACCCAAAGAACTGGTGGTAGATCTGCATCCTCCGGTCCAGGAGTGGCACGGCTCCACCGCTTCCTTCAGTCCTCAGGTGGAAGGCATCGTCCAGGTGAGTGAGGTCTCTCCGTTCGTGGCCGAGCGTCTCGAGAGAAAGGGATTGACAACCCCTTTCAACGTACTGATCCTGGCCCTGGATACGACGGACGACGGGAAACGAAACTATGATCGGTTTGTGCTGACGGTTGAAACGCGCATCGTCGAGCAATTTTCCACACGGGTCGATCTGGGACAGTGGGGAGGGCCAAACTACGCAGGGGTCGACCGGGGCCGTTGGGGGCCACACTTTAAGGTGGTAGACACAAGCCCGGACCAACTCGTCGTCAAACAAGCGTGGAATGTATGGCACATATTCTTTGGCAACTATATTCACGCCTGGGACCTGGCCAACTTTGCCCACTATACACGGAACAGCGTGATTACTACGCTCTTGACCATCGCTGGAGTCGTGATCACGGGCACGCTGGCGGCTTATGCCTTTGCCCGCATGGAGTTCCCTGGGAAGAACATCCTCTTCGTGGCTTACCTGGCGACTTATATGATCCCCTGGACCGTGATCATGATCCCAGACTATTTGATCATCGTCGGCCTGGAGGATTTTTTCAAAGAGACGTTCGGCGTCCAAAATGCGTGGTACGACAACTGGACTGCGCTGACGATCCCCTTTATGGTCAATGCCTTTACTGTGTTCTTGCTACGGCAGTTCTTTTCCCAGATTCCCAACGAATTATACGACGCGGCGTTGATCGATGGCTGTGGCCACCTGCGCTTCCTGACTCGGATCGTACTGCCGATCTCGAAAGCGCCTTTGATGACGGTCATCATTCTCAACGGCATCTGGGCCTGGAACTCGCTACAGTGGCCCATGATTGTCACCAGTACCTCCGCCTGGCGTCCCATCACGGTGGGTTTATCTAGCTTTATTACCGAAGCGGGAGCCCAGACTCAACTGATTATGGCAGGCTCGGTGATCACGACGATCCCGATCCTGGTGCTCTATTTCTTCACCCAGAAGCAGTTCACAGAAGGGATTGCGACCACCGGGTTGAAGGGATAGCGCTTACAACACAAGACGAGAAGGAGGTGATGCGCTGGAAAGGTTAACGCTCTGCTGTTCATTTGACCGACCCAATAACCAAATCTAACTCGAGAGGAGAAATGAGATGAAAAAGTTAGTTACTGTTCTAGCGATCCTGGTTTTGGTTCTGCCCGCCATGACCGCGTGCGTGCCTCAGACCGCAGAACCGACCGAGGCGCCCAAGCCGACAGAGCCTCCGGCACCGACCCCTGTACCTCTGGATTACGACGTGGACATCTATGGCGAGATCGAAAATCTGGATCCCAGCGACCAGACGGTCGTCTACTGGCACCAACACACCAGCTCCCGCGAAGAACTGATGGCGAGCCTCGTAGATGAATTCAATCGCACCAACGAGTGGGGCATCACCGTCGAGGGAGAGTCGCAGGGCGGCTACACCGAGCTGTATCAAAAGATCATCGCCGGTATTCCGGCCAACCAGCTCCCCGAAATGGCGGTGGCCTACCAGAACCAGGCCGCCACCTACGCCGTACAAGGTGTGCTGGTCGCGCTGGACCCCTACGTGGAGAGCGAAAAGTGGGGCTATACGGAAGCTGAGCTGGACGACTTTTTCCCCATCGCGCTGGGCGCCGACTTTTTACCCCAGTTCGAAGCTCGCTACGGTTGGCCTCCCTACAAATCCATGGAGGTGATGTACTACAACAAAGACTGGCTGGCCGAACTGGGCTACGACGGCCCGCCAGAGACCTGGGACGAGTTCAAAGAGATGGCCTGCGCCGCCAGCGAGCAACCGTTCTCTGGCGCGACAGATCCCACCCCTGGCTTTGGCTACGTGTACAACGTCAACGCCTCCCGGCTCGCCACCTTCATCTTCAGCCGAGGCGGCAACATGCTCAACGAGAGCGGCACAGGCTACGTCTTTAACGGAGAAGCGGGCCTGAACGCCGTGACCTTTCTGAAAGAGTTGGTGGACGCAGGCTGCGCTGCCGAACAGACGGAGCGCTACGGCGACCAGAGCGACTTTGGCGCGGGCCGCTCGCTCTTTACCATCAGCTCCATCTCTGGACTGTCCTATTACAAGAGCGTGGTGGACGAGGGCGCGGGTTTCAGTTGGAGCGTCAACCCACCGCCGCATTCCACCCCCGACCCGCGGATGAATATCTATGGGGCGAGCCAGTCCATCTTTGTGAGCACTCCGGAGCAGCAGTTGGCCACCTGGCTGTTCATCAAGTGGATGAGCGAGCCTGAACAGCAGGCGACGTGGGCCAGCAGCACCGGCTACTTCCCCACCCGCCAGTCCGCAGCCGATATGCTGTCCGACTACTTTGCCGAGCATCCCATCTACGAGAAGGCGTACACCTTCATGGCGATGGACTATGGCATCGAATCGCCGGTGGCCGGGTACGACGAGTGCCGTGCAGACATCTCGGAGATGCTCACCTCAATACTTGCTGGCGAGGACGCCCAGGAACAACTCGACGCTACCGTCGGGACCTGCAACGAGTATCTGGAGGAAGCCGCTCCTTAAACGATGCGTGACTGACCGGTGGATTTCTGGATTCACTGAGCATAAGCGGGCTGTGAGCTTTTTAGCTTACAGCCCGTTTTTCATCTGGTTCAATAGTGTCACAGCGCGGAAACAACGGGACTACCAGGGTGCCTCGTATCCAAACTGGCGCATCACCTTGCTCGCTTGACGTTTCCACTCATCAATAAGCATAGCCATCAGTGATCGCAGTTCATCCGGCGAACGATCCAGCGCCAGTGAAAGCGCCCTGTAGACGCGGTGAGGAAAGTCAGTCGCCGAGGGGGGACGCCAGCCGAAGCGGCACTTGAGATCTATGGACTGGGCCCAAAAGGCCTGGCTGAACCAGTTTAGATCGTCCTGTGTGGTCTGGATCCCATAGCGGCGAAGAAGATGTACCAGCAAATGATCGTCGCTTAACCGCTCCCCCTTGCCGTCCTGGCTAAAGATGACGAAAGTAAACGCACACTGCGAGAGTGCATTGGACAACAACCAGAAAAATTCTCGCCGCAGGATCCGTTGGATGACTCGCTCGAAGCATTCTTGATGGACTTCTTGGCTGGAATCCGGTGGGGGGAGTTCTTCCTCGATCTTGTAGATCTGTCCCACATAGTGACCAAAGAAGCGTGAGAAGGGCATCAAAAAGGTCCACAGCGCATTACAATGTCCAGCGTTGGCCAACGTTCCTCTCCCGCCGGTAAATACGATGTCTTGTATCGGTGGGTATCTCTCGGCCATCGCCTGTGGCCCATCACCCACTGCGCGCAGCGCCGGATATTCGGAAGCCCGAGGAGTACGGAGCACTTCAATGGCTTGTACCGCTGCCTCAAGGTTGTTCAATCCACCTGCCTGAGCAAAGTCTGGCACATCCTCAACCGGGATGATACCCCGCTCCACACCCTCGAACAGAGCAGCCAACCCCACGCCAACGTTCATCACGTCGCAGCCCATCTGCTCGATGGGCAGGATCAATCGCCGATTCACGTCGGCCAGCAGGTCGAGCCGGGCCTGGAACGTGTCCTCTTGCGGGGTCAGCCCGAGCATGGCGAACACAGCATAGGTTGGCTCAAAGTCATCGAGGAACAGGTCACGACCGTCAGGGGCATAGTCGACCTCCTGCCAGTGATAATGGCGACAGTCCACCTGGCACCAGTGGCAACCGGTTTGCCCCTGGCGCGTGGCTTTCAACACCCGCGGACTTCCGAGGTCGGCGAGTTGGTATCCCAGACGCTGTGCGTTCCACGCGGGAAGCGTGTTCTCACTCGCCGAACCTGCGCCCGTGGTGAACAGCTTGGCGATCGTGCCTCCGGTCTGGCGAGAGAGACGGGCGCAGTGCTTGTCCAGAAGGCCCGCGATGGCGGCGTTGGGATCGCGCGCAAAGGCAGAGTTATCGCCGACAAAAAACTCGGACAGCTCCACCGGCTCGCCGCGCAGCACCAGCGCCGAGATAAAACGGGCAAACACTGCCCCGGCACCGCCCCGCCCGGCGTGGTAGATCGCCTCGACGGCCAGGTTGGCCGAGCGATAGCCCAGGCGCGCGCCCTCACCCACGGCAAAGATGCTGCCGGCGTGACGATCACCCTCCAGCTCCTGCTCTAGTAGCCAGTAGAAGGCGCTGCGCTGGCCCGCAGGCAGATCATCGGCTGATTTGAACTCGACGGTCAGATCTGGCGCGCGGCCACTGACGACCAGGTAATGGGATAAGGGCGCACGGCTAGATTCGCTTTGAAAGCAGATAGCGTCAAGCCCCAGGGCAAAAAGCTGCGCAGCAGCTCGTCCACCGACGAAACTGTAGTGAGGAACGCCGGTCAACGGAGAGACATAGCCCACGCTGGCCTTGTTGCCGGAGAGAAAGGGCATCGGTCCCCGGGTAATCACAAACGCCCTGGGGTCGCGGCGCAAGAGATATTGGCATAACGTCTCGCCGCCTAGGACAAAGTAATCCTCGCGCGGGTCCTTTTCCAACGCCTCGACCTGGAGCGTCTCTAGCCGCCAGTCTTGGGTAGCTGGGTCAATCAACAGTAGCCTTCGATTCATAATAACCTCACCTGATGTATGTCGTCAGTATATCATTGCTGCATCCACTGGTCAACCAATATACTGCCTTGGGTGCATTTACGTTCATTGTGGCCTACAGAGAAGATTTTCCGTTCGTAACCGATTTCGCAGCTTTTAGTATGCAGTTTCGCATTCTTGACAACCTCAAGATAGCGTGCTATGTTATCTGGCGCGCGATGCTGTTGACTGGAACGTTGGCGGTTATGCAAGCGACTGGGGCCGATATGAATTCACAAGGCTCGACACCTGCAAAAAAGTACCCGACATTCGCGCTTTTTCCCATTCCTATGCTGTTTGCTCTAGTGTATACTGTGCTACAATGAGACAGGTGTGTTTCAAATGAGTTGAGTAGTCGCGCTTTCCATAGCGCGCGGTATGGAAACCGCGACTACCTCCAACCGAAATGAAATACACCCTAATTAGACTTGGATATCCTCGTCGTTCCGAGTAAACCACAACGCTGCGGCGTTGTGGTTTACTCGGGATGACGCAAATTGCCAGGACGGCCAATTGAAAAAAGATAAACAATTTTTCAAGTTCTCCCTGTACGGTTTTTTAAAGAACCTGCGGTTCTTTGACCCATTCATCATCCTGATCTTTCGAGAGGGTGGTCTCTCCTTCCTTCAGATCGGCCTGCTCTATTCGATTCGCGATCTGGCGACGAACATGCTCGAGATCCCCACCGGAGTCTATGCCGACGCTTTCGGGCGCAGAAGGTCGATGATCATGGCCTTTTTGTCGTACATTGGCTCGTTTATCATTTTCTACTTTGGCCAGAATTTCTACATATACGCGCTCGTGATGGTGCTGTTCGCCTGCGGTGAAGCGTTCCGGTCGGGGACGCACAAGGCCCTGATCCTGGAATACTTGAAACTCAACCAGATGTCGGAGTACAAAGTAGCCTATTACGGGCGCACGCGGGCTGCTTCGCAGCTTGGCTCGGCGGTGAACTCGTTGATCGCAGCGGCATTGGTGTTCTATACCGGCAGCTACCGCTACATGTTCATCGCCTCGACGGTGCCGTATGTGTTAGACCTCTTCAACTTGATGAGCTACCCCAAAGAACTCGACGGGGAACTGGTGCAATTCCAAAAAGGTGACATTGCAGCGCAGATGAAGGCGACCCTGAAAGCGTTCTTGGCCTTATTCACCGATCGATATGCCATGCGGGCTATTTTGAACAGCGCCAGTTTTACAGCCCTTTTCAAGGCGACCAAAGATTACCTGCAACCGATCCTCAAAGCGTTCGCCATCTCCCTCCCGATCTTGCTGGCGTTGAACGATACTCGACGCGCAGCCGTGATCGTTGGCCTCGTCTATTTCGCAACATATCTCTTGACCAGCTATACCTCGCGCAGTTCCGACCAGTTCAGCCAGCGATTCAAGCACTTGACTACCGCCGTCAATCTCACCTTTTTCATTGGTGCCGGTCTTTTGGCCATCGCTGGCCTGGCCTCCTGGTTCAACCTGGCTATCCTGTCGATCCTCGTTTTTCTGGGGTTGTACCTGATGCACAACTTGAGAAAACCGATGAACGTGGCTTTTATCAGCGACCAGATCTCTCACCAGGTGATGGCGTCGGGCCTCTCGGTGGAATCGCAGTTCACGACCATTCTGATGGCGGTTTTCTCGCCGATACTGGGCGGGCTGGCGGATCATTTTAGCGTGGGTACAGCCCTGGCGACTTTTGGGATAGGGACGTTGTTACTCGCGCCGTTTGTACGTGTAAAGGAGAGCAAAAATGAAACAGAAAAACCGTGAGATCGTGCGCACCACCACCTGGTCCGCCGGGCCTGGCTGTCACGGCGGCTGTGGGGTATTGGCGCACATCGAGGATGGCAAGCTGGTCAAGATCGAAGGCGACCCGGAGCACCCGTGGAACCAGGGGCGTCTCTGCGCCCGGTGTCTGGCGATGACCCAGTACACCTATCACCCCGACCGCCTGACCAGTCCCCTCAAGCGAGTGGGAGAGCGCGGGGAGGGAAAATGGCAAGAGATCTCTTGGGACGAGGCGTTTGACCTCGTCGAGGAAAAAATGGGCAAAATTCGTGACGAGTTCGGGCCAGAGAGCGTGATCTTTTCGATGGGCACCGGCAGGGACATCGGTCCCTGGATCTGCATGCTCGCCTACGCTTACGGCAGCCCCAACGTGATGTTCGCGCTGAGCGGGGTCGCCTGTTACAGCCCAAGAATCTCCGCCGTCGAGACTGTCCAGGGAGACTATTGCATCCTCGACGCGGCGCAGTGGTTCCCGGAGCGGTACGACGCCCCCCAGTACGAGATTCCCGAGTGCATCGTTATCTGGGGCTACAACATCCCGGCCACCTGCCCGGACAACGTCTTTGGGCACTGGATCATCGACCTGATGAAAAAGGGCACCCAGATCATCTGTATCGACCCGAGGTTGTCGTGGTTTGCCTCTCGCGCCAAGAAATGGCTCCAACTCAGGCCAGGGACGGATGGCGCGCTGGCGATGGGTTTCCTCAACGTGATCATCAACGAAGGGTTGTACGATCAGGAGTTTGTCGAAAAGTGGACGAACGCTCCCTTCTTGATCCGGAGCGACACGGGCAAACTGCTGCGCGCGAGCGACCTGACAGAGGCCGATTCTCCGGATCACTTTGTCGTCTGGGATGCTGATGGGAACAAGCCCGCGATCTGGGAATCCGACGACGTGACGTACAGCGCGGCAGACGTGGAACCCGCGCTGAACGGGATGTACGAGATTACCCTTGCAGATGGAAGGACTGTTCCCTGCAAGACCGTCTGGGACGTCTTTTGCGAGCGGGTGAACGAATATCCCGTCGAACGGGTGGCAGAGATCACCTGGGTTCCAGAAGAGGAGATCGCAGAAGCGGCCCGTCTGTACGCCAAAAGCAAACCTGCGGCCATCCATTGGGGCGTGCCGATTGACATGACGCCCGCGATCACCCCTACCACCCAGGCGATCACCGCCCTGTGGTGCCTCACCGGAAACCTGGACGTGCCCGGTGGGAACGTGATCGCTCGCTACGCCTTCGACGCGGTGGCGTACGCCTTGCCGGGGGCCGAGGGAGTGATCAAGTTGGAATCTGCGGAGGCGGACAAAAAGCGGATCGGGCGCGATCGGTACGGGCCTCTCCGGCAATTCATCTGGCGCGCCCAGACGGACGTGGCGCTGGAGCAGATTTTCACGGAGGACCCGTATCCGGTCAAGGGCATGTGGATACAGACCTGCAACCCCCTGGTCGGCATCGGGTTGGACCCGAAGCGCTGGCTCGAGGCGCTGAAAAAGCTCGACTTTGTCGCCGTGGTCGACCTGTTCATGACCCCCACCGCCCAGTTCGCCGACGTGGTGCTTCCCGCGGCCACCTTCCTGGAGAAAGAAGGCGTCAGATCGTGGTGGATCCCGCTGCAAACCATCAACAAAGCCATGTCGGTGGAGGGATGCAAGCCCGACATCGAGATCAATTTCGAACTGGCGAAAAGGTTCGATCCGAATTTCCGCTGGGACACCATTCGCGAGCTATTCGACGAAATTCTCAAACCGTCCGGCATGACGTTTGAGCAATTGCAGGAGAAAGGATGGGCTTTCCCGCCGGAGGGCCACTCCAGCGCCCCCTATCACCGGTACGAGAAGGGATTGCTTCGCAAGGACGGGAAACCCGGCTTTCAGACAACCTCCGGGAAGATGGAGCTGTACGCCACACTCCGGGAAGATTGGGGATTGGAGCCTATCGCTCAGTACGAGGAGCCGCCCTTCACCCCCGTCAGCCAACCGGAGCTGATCAAAGAGTATCCGCTGATCTTGTCCACGGGGAGACGCTCGGCGGTCTATTTCCACGCGGAACACCGGAACATTCCGTGGCTGCGCGCGCTCGATCCCGATCCGCTGGTCGAGATTCACCCGGATACGGCGCAGGAACACGGTATCGGCGGAGGGGAATGGGTCTGGGTCGAGAACTGGCTGGGCCGGTGCAAGTTCAGGGCCAAGGTCACGCTTGAGGTTCCGCCCTGGATGGTGATGGCGACGCACGGGTGGTGGTTTCCCGAGAAACCGGGGCCTGAGCCATCCCTGTTCGGAGTGTGGAAATCGAACGTGAACCTGTTGCTTCCGATGGGCTACCAGGGCAAAGATGGCCTGGGCGCTCCCATCAAGCACATGCTGTGCAAGATCTACAAGGTCGGTGGAGGGGGTGAGGAGCAATGAGTGAGCAAAAACCAAAGTACGGCCTGTTGATCGATTACGAATACTGCACCGGCTGCCACGCTTGCGAGCTGGCCTGCGCCCAGGAGTACCAGTGGCCGGCGGGGATGGCGGGGATCAAGGTGATCGAAGTGGTCGAGAAGCTTCCAAAGGGCAAGGCCTATCTCGCCTTTCTGCCGTTCCCCACCGAGCTTTGTATCCTCTGTGCGGGCCGCACCAAGAAGGGACTCGAACCGGCGTGCGTCCAGCATTGTATGGCCGCGTGCATGACGTATGGACGCATCGAGGAACTGGCGCAAAAGATGGGCGAAAAGGCGAGGATGGTGCTCTGGTCGCCGCGTTAGCGGGTTCGTAGGGGCGACTAAAGTCGCTACTACAACTCCGATTTGGAGTTGAGAGCGCAAGAACTTTTATCTGTAGCCTCGCGTCACGAGAGGTAAGTAGATATGTTCCCAGCGAGCACCAGGCGGATACACGGTTCTGGTCCGCTGTTCGTTCTGAGTATCGCTCTTCACCCTGGCGACGTTTCCACCGATGGAAGAAGCATCGCCGTTCAGCGTCACCTGGAAAGTCAGGGTGAGAACATCGCCAGGAGCAAGGCTATCGCTGGCGGCTGTGATCATACCGCCCGCGTTCGCGTCGCCGCAGTTCGCCCCTGACGAGCAAGCCACGCTGCTCGCCGCCAGTGTCGTGTTCGCCGGTACCGTGTCGCTGATGGTAACGTTGGTCTGAGCAAACGTGTCGCTTGTATTTGTGACGACAATTTGATACTCGACAGTGTCTCCTGTCTCCAACGAAGCACCGTTCACGTCCACAGCCGACTTGGCGATGACCAGGCCCGGCTCCAAGGGGCCGCCGACCGGGTCGCTCTCCAGCTCGCTCTGGATGTCGCTTTCTACCACGGCGACGTTCTCGCCGATGGAAGAAGCGCCGTTGATCACCATCGCCCGGAAGGTCAAGGTGAGGATGTCGCCGGGATCGAGCCTCTCAATACGGGCCACAGCCTTGCCGCCATCATCCGCCGGGCCAAAGCCGTCAACCCTGGCCTCATTTCTGCCAGACCTGCTTCCCCCACAGATCGCCCCCGGCGTACAGGTCATACTCCCCGCTATGAGGGCCACATTCGACGGCATAGGATCTGTGACAGTGACGCAGGTCTGGCTATGAACGCTGCCGATATTCCTTGCCACCACTCGGTACTCGATCTCGTCGCCCGGATAGAGCGGCGCGCCGTTCAGATCCACCATCGTCTTGGTGATGGTCAGGGCCGGATTGACGAGCGTCAGTGCATCAGTGTCGTTGTTACTGAGGTTAGGGTCGGGGATGGCGCTGGTGATGATCACACGATTCGTGATGATCCCTCGGACGTCCATGCCGACCGTCGTGGTGAAAACGATGTTCCCCGACACACCCACCGCCAGCGTCGGCGTGCGCCAGACGAGCGCCTGTCCTGTCTGGATTGGGTCGCCGAGCGTGGCGCTGCGCGTGACCACTCCGCCGTAGGCAACATGTACCGGCAGCGTATCGGTGATGATGATCCCCTGTGCATCCGAAGGCCCACTGTTGGTATAGACCAGCGTGTAGGTCAACACCTCCCCCGCTATCACCGGGTCGGGCGAGCTGGTCTTGTCAACCGCCAGATCTGCTCGCTTGATGATCGTGGTGGATTCGCTGGCGTCGTTGTTGCCAGAATGGTGATCGGGTATGTTGTTACTGACGAGGTTCGCGCTGTTGGTGATGATACCGCTGGCGCCCGGAGCCACCGTCACGGTAAAGAAGATGCTCCCTCCTGCCCCTGCCGTCAGCATCGGGATATCCCAGTCGAGTTCTGAGCCTATCTGATCGGGGTCGCCGAGCGACGCGCTCTGCGTCACCACCCCGCCGTAGACGACGCTATCCGGCAACGTATCCACGATGGTAACGCCCGGCGCGTCCAAAGGCCCGTTGTTGGTGTAGACCAGCGTGTAGGTCAAAGTCGCGCCGGCAATGGCGGGATCGATACAGTCACGCTTGAGGATCGCCAGATCGGTCCTGCGAATGACCCGGGTGTTTTCCGAGATACCATTGTTGCCAGGCTCCGAGTCCGTCTCGTCGCTGACCACAAAGCCCCAATTGGTCAGGATGGTACCCTCCGCCAGCGAGGAATCTGGGATCACCACGATGTTGACCGGCGTTTCGTCGTAGGCAGCCACGCTGCTTACCTTGCAAGTCACCGTGCCAGACACCAGCTCAATACAGCCCAGGCTCGAAGCCGTTGCGTCAAAGGTTACATCATCGGGCAAAACATCGGAGAGCCGGACATTGGCGGCATCGGAGGGACCATAGTTGGCAATGTTCAAGGTATACGTCAGGGCAGTGGCAGCGATGACGGGATCGGGAAAGTCGCTCTTGGAGATCACGAGATTAACCACTCGCCCGATCATAGTGTCTATCGTGACGCCATCGTTCTTGCTGTTCGGATCCGTCTCGCTGCCGATGACCATCGCCCAGTTGGTCAGGTTCGCACCTTCCGCCAGAGAAGAGGCTGTGTCGACCACGATCCGAAGCGTCGTGCTGTCTCCCACGGCCACGCCGTCCACGTCGCAGGTGATGGTATCCGGCGCCAGCTCGGCGCAGTCCGTGCTCGATGCTGCCGAGTTGAAGGAGACGTCGCCGGGCAGAATGTCAAAGAGCCGGGCGCCGGTCGAATCGGAGGGGCCGTAGTTGGTGATGACCAGTGTATAGGTCAGGGCAGTACCGGCGACGACGGGGTCAGGCTGACCGATCTTGGCGATCCCCAAATCGGTCTCTCGGATGACCGTTGTATACGCGGCGACGATGTTGTTCGAGGCATCGAGCTCGGGCGTGCTGCTGGCAATGATCGCGTCGTTGGTCAGGGAGCTGCCAGCGCCAGGGTCCACCGTCACGGTAAAGACGATGGCTCCCCCCATCCCAGCCGCCAGCGTGGGCGTGTACCAGGTGAGGCGCCCGTTGGGCGGTGTTGTCTGTGTCGGGCCAAAGAGCGAGGGTGTCACGCTCACCTCTCCCCCATAAACGACGTCGAGCGGCAGTGTGTCGGTGATGAAAACGCCCTGTGCGTCCGAGGGCCCGTCGTTGACATAGTTCAGCGTGTAGGTCAGGATCGTGCCGGCTACCACGGGATCGGGCCAGTCTGACTTGGCAATCGTCAGGTCGGCAGCGGTGGCGACAGTCACCGTCGCTGGATCGCTCGTCTGCACCCCGTAGGCGCTGCTGATGGAAGCAGTGTTGGCGATGACGGTGCCGGACACGATGTCGCTATTCAACACAACCGCGTAGCCGACCTGCTGCACGCCGCTATCGGCGGTCACTGTCATCACGTCCCAGACCAACGTTGGCTCCCCGCTGTCGTCCGCTCCAGGCCCCCAGATGCTTTCCGCGCTGTAGGTGGCGCTGATAGGAATGATGTCCGTGATCTGTACACCGGCGACGTCTCCGCTGCCCCGGTTGCCGTAAGAAATCGTGTAGTAGGCCAGGTCGCCGGCCCAGACCGTGGGCTGATGGGCGCTCTTTTCAACCCACAGGTCCACCGTCTGCACCTCGACCGGGTTCGACGGAATCCAACCGCCGGGGTACAAAGCGATCTGAGTGCTGCTGATGTGAGCCACGTTCTGGATGATAGCGCCGGGCGGCAGCGTCGTGGTCACCTGCACCGCAAAGCCGACCGTCACCTGTGTGGTGGTGGACACTTGCGCGTCGTACCAGCGGATGTGCGTGACGGGCGTCGTGGTGACGGGCAGTGTGGCAGTCCAGGTCGCGCCATCATCCCACGAGTATTCGACCTGATCGCCGCCAGACACCGCGCCCGAGATGAGGCGGGTGAGAGCCGGTATCGGCTCGCGCACGTACACGTCCGTCTGGGTGATCGTCTCCGAGATATTTTCGTAGATCAGCGTATAAGAGATCACGCCGGCTGGAGCGACCGGCGCACCTGCCCAGGTCTCCGCCTCTTTACTGATCAGGAGTTCCGAGTTGGGGGTGGCTACTGGATTGGAATCAGGGGGGACATCTACGTCCCAATCAGGCGAGATCGAGTTCTGAATCAACGAACCAAGCACCGGGGTGGCGACAACAAACAAGACCACTCCACACACAAACAGGAAGAGCGGTAGTCTTTTCCATCTAAGGAGATGTGTGCCTGGCTTTTGCTTGAACATCGCCCCCCTGGCCTCTGACCTGGCCCTCGAAAGGGCATTCGCACGCAATTTGAAGACTTGCCTATTGTAACACCAGTTGCAGTAAACGCAAGCGGCCGCTTGAGGCGTGGTTCTCTCATTGCTCACCCTCGCAACGCCTCGACGAACACTGTAACAAAATCGTAACCCAAGCCAAACCTAAAATGATATATGATAGCCCTTGCGAAGACTGTTCGCCAGTGAGAGCCAAGACCGATGAGCGTTGACGAGATGCACAGATCATGCTATGATGCTCGCAGAGAAAACCTCTCGATAAGTAGTCGGAGAGATGCCGATGGCCCAAGAGCAAGCGTCAGATAATCACGTGGAAGGGCGCCGAAAATTCCGCCGGATTGGAACAATCCGCCGTTTCTTTGCCTTCAATAACATCCGCAGCAAGATCGTCATGCCCTACCTGATCCTCACGCTGATCGTGGCGGTGATCGGCATCTATGTGGTGATGACCCTGGTCGCCAGCTCTCTCGACGAGCGGTTGAACAACCAGTTACTCGAAGCGGGGCGCGTGGTTTCGGACGGCATGGCGCGCCGCGAAATGGAACACCTGGAGTCGGCGCGAGCCATCGCTTTTACGGTGGGACTGGCCGAGGCTTTACACGCGGAGCGTGGCGACCGGGATGGCGTGGTAGCGCGCGCTCAACCGGCGGCCGTCGCCCGGGATGTGGAGTGCCTGGTCATCATCGACGCAAACGGCCAGGAAATACTGCACATGCTGCAACGAGACGATGGAGCTTCTACGTTCGTGGAAGGACAGTTCGATGCTGCGGGGTTGTGGATCGTGCAGACGCTACTTGAGGCCGGTGATCCGGGTGGATTGCCCCGGCGCGGGATGGCGCTCCACGCGGTAAACGAGCGCTACTACTACTTTACCGCCATCCCGGTCGGGTTGGAAGGTGAAATGGTGGGCGTCGCCGTCGTTGGCACCTCGCTCGATACCCTGCTGGCTCACTTTAAGGTCACCTCTCTGGCCGACGTGATCATCTATCTCGATGGCGGGCGCGCCATCGCCACCACCTTTGCCGGCGCCGAGCAAGCCGCCGACGCGCCGACGCTCCTGGATGAACTCTCGACCACGCCGGCGCTGTACGAAAACGCCCTTCACAGCACGGACTCGACCGTCGGCGAGAATATCCGCATTCGCGACCGCTGGTATCGCCTCGCCCGCGGCCCGCTGCGCGTGGCCGATGACAGCCTGGGTGCGTTCGCCGTCGTCCTGCCGTCGAACTTTATCGTCGAAAAAGGCGTCACCAGTCGCAACACTTACACAGCGATCTTTCTCGCCGCGATGGCGGGCGTCATCGCGATGGGGTACTGGATCTCGCAGCGCATCACCAGCCCCCTCAGTCGCCTGGTTCACACGTCCCAGATCGTGGCAAAGGGGGATCTCGACCAGCGCACAGGCATCGTCGGCGGAGACGAGATCGGTCTGCTCGCCGCGACCTTTGACAACATGACGGGGCAATTGGCAGAGCGAACCTATGCCCTGGAAGAGACGCTCGGTCGCCTACGGGCGATCCTCTCCAGCATCGGCGACGGCGTGGTACTGGAGGATCTGAAAGGGAACTTGCTACCGCTGAACGCGACCGCCGAGGTGATGCTCAAGGAACTGAAAGACTATGCGATGCTCGACGTACTGCACGAATTCTCCACCGGAGAGGGCGACGGGATTCCAGATATCCGATCGAGTGCCTGGCTTTTGGAACGGCGGCGCTTTGAGGTGGGCCAGCGCATGCTCAGCACCAGCGCCGCCGCCGTTCGGACGGATGGCGGCGAGCACCTGGGCACCGTGATCGTGCTGCGGGACGTGACCGCCGAGGCCGAGGCGGAACGGCTCAAGAATGCCTTTATCACCCACGTCTCGCACGAACTGCGCACGCCGTTGACGGCGATCACGGGCTACAGCGAGCTGCTGATCGCCTCGGCCGGCGCCGTGCTCAACGAGACGCAACGCGGCTTCCTGGAGACGATCAGCCGGAACACCAACGACTTGCTCACAATGATCAACGCGCTGCTCGACTTTTCGGAGGTGGAGGCGGGGGGGCAATTGGGGTTGCGTCAGCGTCCCGTTCAATTGGACGCCATCGTCGAACAGGTCGCAGAAGAATGGCGCTCTCAGATGGATAAAAAGGGGCTGATGTTTCAGGTAGAGACGCCGGCTGACTTGCAGGCGATCCAGGGAGACCCCAGACGGCTGCACTGGGCGTTCACCAACCTGATGCGCAACGCCTGGCAGTACACGCCAGACGGCGGCAGCGTGACCCTGCACCTATCTGAGCAGGATGGTCGCATAAAATTCGACGTCATAGACACCGGCAGGGGCATCTCGCCTGAGGATCAGAAGCGAATCTTTAGCCGCCTCTACCGCGTGGACAAGGCCATGAAAGACGAGGATCGCGGTCTGGGCCTGGGATTGTACGTGACGCGGGCGATCATCAAGGCGCACGGGGGGGAGATCTCGGTCGTCAGCGAGAAGGGGGCCGGTAGCACGTTCAGCGTCATCATCCCGGCGCAGCAAATGGAAAACGGATGAGCGGATGGTTTCGGCCCTGCCGCCGCATTCTTTCCAGGGAGATCGACAAATACAATGTGCGAGACCTCGTGACAAAGGGCGGGTGCTATCACTGCGATGGACCTTGACGACCGCGAGCTGAGTGACGACAAGAAGCGGGAGCGACGCGACTGGCTGATATTCCTCCTGCTGCTGTTGTTGGGATTCGCCTGCCTCCTCTGCACGGCGCAGATCGCGATCCGGCAGCCGCCCACGTGGCAAGCCTCCGCCGGGATGCTCTCTGAGCTGGACCCAGACGAGGATTATGGCACCGAGATGGCGCCCATCGATCCGCTCCGTCCGGAGGTGATGACCCTCCCCTGGGACCCGGATACCATCCTGACTCCCCGAGGGACAGCGGTCGTCGTCCCCACCATGGTCGTTGGCCCGCCCGCAACCACGACGGCCACTACAACGCCCCAGGAGGTGGCGGTAGTTCCGACCGCGACGCCTCCCCCTGATACGCCATCGCCCACCCGTACACCGACCGCGACGGCGACGCCGACCGCGACGCTGACCGAAAAGCCGACCGCGACGGCATCCCCAACCGCAACCGAGACGCCGCCGCCAACGCCGACCGCTACCGAGACGCCCGTTCCACCGCCGCCACCGCCGACCAACACCTCCGCGCCGCCGCCCACCGACACCCCTGTGCCACCGCCGACCGCCACCGCGACCGCCACGCCCACTGCTACGCCAACGCCCACTCCTACCCCCATACCTATTCTGTCCGTGCTCAGCATCACGCCCGACCGGGGAGTGAATACCGCCCCGGTGCCGGTGATCATCACCGGCACGAATTTTATCCCCATGCCCACGGCGCGATTGGGAAGCAGCGTTCCCATCTCCATCACTGCCGCCGTCTCCGACACGCTCACCGGGACGGTGCCGGCGGGGCTCAGGGCGGGCGTCTATGCGCTCACCGTCATCAACCCCGACGCGCAGTTTGACGTGCTTTCGCCCGCCTACGTCGCACTCAACCCGCCCAGCCCAGACACGACGCTGGAGAGCGGCTTCCTATCCGTCTTTGGCGCCGGCGCGCCCGGCGGAGAAGGGGACGACGATCACGTGCAGTTGATCTTCTTTGAAGTGCCCGCTACGTTTGCCGATCCTCTGTATTTCCGCGTCTTTGACGCCGACACCGGCGGCGGAAGTATGATGTCAGAAATAGACCAGCCAGCCGGGCTTTTCGACACGCAGACCACGTATACGCTGCGCGGCGACGGGGGCTACAGCGCCGAGGCGCGCTCGTCTCACCCAGGCGCGGCTGGAATCAGCGACGGCGTGCTCCTCGCGCAGGCAGCGATCGGGGCGGATGGGGCATACGATGCGAGTTGGAATCTCGTCTTTGGCCCGTACTCGGCCAGCGATGGGCAGTTAGTCGGCGGCAGTCGGGTGTTCAAGTTGGCGGTAGAGGGAGGAGCGGGCAACGACGGGAATCGCTACAACGTCGCCCTGAGCACAGTGAGCAACTACAATGCGCCGCCGGAAGGCAGCCGCGTCTTTGCCTACTCGTGGACGTTCCGGCTCACCGACTTTGAGCGCCCCTTCCTGTATCCTGATGTGCCGGAAGGGACAGCGAGCTTTGAACAGCACAACTGGGACGCGGATCGCACCGGCGGCGCGATGACGCTCCACACGCCGATGCAGGCCATCGGCGCGCCGCCGAGCGGCGTCTCTGGCGACGGCAACGCGGCGTCGTCGAGCCACGCCGTTCAAGCCGAGGAAGACGGCGCCACGTGGACCGTGACGCTGGATTTTTCCTTCTCCGGCGCCTGGAACGATCTGACTTTCTGGGCAGTCGGCGGCGGGGCCGATCTGGCGGTCTTTACCCGCCCGACGATGGACCCGCCGCCGTAGCTCAGTTCTTGACGAGCCTCTCCCTCCACTTTACCGCCGGTGGACTCGTCTTTTCGCCAACAGTCCGCCGCCGGCCGCAGCGACGATCGCCGCCAGGGCAATCCAGGGGACCCACACTGCGATCTGACCCAGTGGATATACGATCCCTCCGATGGGCGCGATCGTTACCGAGGCGCTATCTTGATCATCCTCCTCCGGCCAGTGATTGTCCGGGGTGGAATCGGGATCAAAGGCGCCCGAGTCGGTCACTTCTGCGATATTTTCGAGATCCCCGCCCTTCGCTTCGACCGCGATCTCCAGTGTGACGGCTGTCGCGTGGGTGATCGTCCCAATACCCCAGATGCCGGTGGTGTAGCTATAGACGCCCTGGCTGACCGTGTGGGTGATATAGGTGTACCCGGAAGGCAAAAAGTCGGTCACCTCCACATTTTTGGCGTCGTCGTCGCAACCTTCAACGGATGACGTGGTATTGCTCACGATCACCGTGAAGGTGATCGTTTCACCTCCAAATACCGGCCTGGTGGGGACCACGGTCTTGGTCAGTTCCAGGTCCGCGCACCCGTCTATCGTGATGAGGTAATCCTCCACTTCACCATTGACCACTACGCCGCCGATCCCCACCGGTTTTACGGAACTTGGTTCGTCCGTGAAACGGAAGCGCATGTAAGTAGTGCCAGTGTAGTCGTCTGTGACGGAAAACGTCGGTGCATAGTTGATTCCGGCGTTCAGATGCAGGTCCGATGCGATCTTCTCATCAAGGTCGCTCCAATCTCCATCGCCGTTCAAGTCGATCCAGACGTGCAGATAACCAGGACTATTGGCCTCAAGGGTCAGTGTGTAGAGTTGGCTGGAGTTGGCCCACAATGCCTGATCATACCAGTCGGCGCCTTCCCGGGTTACGCCATCGTCGTCGTCGCCTTCGACGTCATTGTCGTCGCCAAGTGCATCTGTGCCGCTCTGGGCTGCCAACTCACCATCCTGGTGACTGCCGAGATAGATACCATCCTCGAAGACAAAGTTGTGCCGCGCTCGGTCAGCGGGCTCGTAGCTCACTGGCGCATCACCGTACTCAAACTCCACGACCTCCGCGCAGCCGCAACCGTCATTCACACTGACCGTGGTCCCTGTCGCGACCTTCGTCGGAGTAACCAGGGAGCTGGCGCTAATGTCTTCCACATTTGAGATCTTCCACAGATCGCCCGTGTCGTTGACGTAGAAATAGAAGCCTCCTTTCTTGTCAAAGTACTGAGCGCCTGCTCCTGCCCCTGGAATGTCCATCGTCGCGACCTCGCTCCGGGTGGCGGTCCCTGAAGCGTCCAACTGACCATTGAATTTGATCTCGTAAAGGCGGTCATTGTTGTAAACGTAGAATTTGTCATTCACCGGATTCCAGGCCATGTCAGCTCCAACAAGATTCGCGTTCATATTGACAGTGTTGACGACCTTGAGAAACGTCGGCCTCGACGGGTCCACGTCCACGATTCTCAGGGCTTTGTTGCCATTTTTGCCAAGCACCCAGTAGCCCTCACCCCACTGACAGCCCTTGCCAGTCACATCACCCAGGTAAGAATCGTAAGTGACAAAGCCATCGGTGGCAGTCAGCTCTGTCCACTGGCCGTCCTCATCAATACGCGTGAATCTAGCCTCATCCCGCCTGTAACCGTAGATGAGGTTATCCACCTCGTTGAAGCCGATGGAATTGATGTCGTAATAGACTGTATAGTTCCCGGGCGGAAAGATGTCCAGGTTTGCGTTAGGTACATCCAGTTTGAACAGATTGATACTGTTGGCATTAGCGCCTTTCGTCTGGAAAGCATCCTTGCACGCGGCGAACGGATTGGCTTGCTCGTCGCCGAAATCCACGCTCGTCAGAGTGTCCGGCCACAGCGAGGGGGAGACGCGGTTCGTGATGCCGCCGCCTTCGTGGAGCGTGACCCACTGCACGTTGGGCGTGTTCGAGGCGTAGCCGGGCGGATCCGTCGCCAGGTCGCGTGGGTCGCAAGGTGTGACCACCTCCGAAGCGTCGAAAGTCGCGATAGAGCTCAGCCCACGGTTGGAATAACCATAAGCCTCGATGACCTGGTAGTCGCCGCTGATCACTCCGGTGAAGGTGTAGACACCGTTGTTATCGGTGGTGGTCGAGGCCACACATCCACTGTACTCTCTGTACAAGAACATCCTGACATCGGCAATGCCCGATATCACCTCAGAAGCGTCGAGCTCTGAATTATCATTCGTGTCGTCCCAGACAGTGCCCGTGATCGGCCAGGCGACTATGAGAGTGACAGTGGTTGTAGCCGTATCGGTGAAGGTCTGGTAGGCCCCACCAGTGCTGTAGGTGTTGCTAGCAGTGACGAAGACGGTGTATGTAAGCGCCCCACTGCCGTAGACGTGATCGATTTTGCTGAAGTGATTTATGTCAGAGCTCTGGTCGAAATTGCCGTCGCCAAAGCTCCACGTATACGAGACGCTGCTGCCCTCTGTGATCGTCGCGGTGAAGCGAATGGTGGTGTTTATGGGAACGGGACTGCTGTTGGTAGCCACGAGTCCCTTCACGGATACATTCTCCACCGTGACGGTGACAATCTCCGGCGTCGAAGCCCGGCCCAGGCTGTCGGTGACGGTGAGGGTGAAGGTGATGACGCCCGGTGTAGAACACGAGCCGGTAAAGATGGTCGTGGCAGCGAAGGGATCGTATATTCCAGCGACGGTCGGGCCGCCGGTCTGCTGCCAGTGGTAGCTCAACGGCAGGTGTCCATCGGGGTCGCTGCTGGCGCTGCCGTTCAGCGCGCCGGTCTGGCAGAGGCTGACGTCTTTTGGAGCGACGTCGGGCGCCGCGATGGGGGCGTAGTTGACGGTGACCGGAACGGCGTCGCTGTTACGGCTATCACCGCACGGGCAGTCGTGCTCTGCCGCTGCGATGGCGACCGTGTTGGTAAAGACGTGCCCGCCGGGCAGCGTGTCGGTGAGTTCCCCGGTGATGGTGATCACGCCGCCCGCGCCGGGAGCCAGACTGGTCGCATCCCAGGCGTAGCGCGTTCCCGCGCGCCGCGTGAGGGCCACGCCGCTGCTGACCACGCTCGTGTTCGTCACGCTGACCGGCGCGATGTCGGTGATGACGACGTTGGCAGCAGCAACATCGCCCACATTCGAGAAGGTGATGGTATAGGTAACTGGCCCGCCGGGATTGATGGGCGTGGCAGGCGCGACGGACTTGGCGATGATCAAGTCGGGGGCCTGGACCGGGCTTCCCAGCGTCGTCGTCGGCATCGTGGAGGCGAATTTGCGGACGGCGATCCAATCCACAAAATCGGAGCCCTGAGATTCACTCAGGTCGGTATCTCCGGCCAACCCGATGGGTCCTGACGAAGCTACAGTTCCAGAGAAAATGTACTCTGTTGTAGTATAGTCCGTCCTCACTGCCAATCTGTTCTGCTCAAAGCTCTTGGTAATTCTATGCCACGTATCCTGGTCCGGGAAGTAGCTCTCATTAGTTTCACTACTATTGTCGATCCTGAAGGCGAACCCATAGCTTTCGTTGGAAATGCCAATTACATCGCGATTATCAAAGATTGTATGGTAGCAGATGTAACAACACTTTTTGTGATCGGTTTGGTCAGTGGTCCCGCCAACCTTGAATTTGCTTTCTACGACAAATGGCTTGTTAAAATTCGCCTGTGTATTGATGCGATCATAAACACCACCGGCATTGCAAACGCCTCCCCAGTTCCGCCACATTTTCAGATAGCCGTTTTCGAGTTTGTAGCCTCCGTTATTGGTGGTGTTGTGAGGAGAATTACTCTCGTCCCATTTGTTGGTATCCAAACTCGCTCCCTCAAAATCGTCAAAGAACATAAAGGTGGTGTCTCCATCCGACGCCGAGGAGGCGGCCGGATTGCCATAATACATATAGAGCATCGTCGTAGGGGATACGATGGTAGGAACCTTCACCCAGACGGTGGCAGAGATATTCTGTGTGTGGGTCTCGACCCAATAGCTCAGGCAATTTCCATCGGTGTCTCCGAACCTCAGGTCGTCAAAGTCAGCGTGCATACCCGGTGCGTGAGGTATGGTCATAGATACTTGATAATCTATCAGTGGAGACATGCTGGAATAGTAGATCGTTATATCGGTCCGCGTCTCCCAGCCGGACGCCTGCAGCGGCGCTTGCGACGGCTTTTCGGCCGGCTCATGCGCCGGACTGGGGGCTTTGTCCGGAGCAGGCGCGGCGGCGACCGGTGTAGCCGCCCCGCCCATCAACCACAACAGGGCCAATGTCAGGGTCAGCCCGCCCAGCAGCGCCACAGCAAAGACCAGGATGCGGCTGTGGATCAGTCTATGAGTCAAGTATTTCGTGTCCATCGGTTTCTCCTTTTCTCGTTCAACAAAATATCAAGGGATTGAAAGCAGCGCGATCTCCAAACGTTCTACACTGTTAATGCCGCCGTGTTCCAGGCGGGGCGTGAAATTTCCAATCTCTATGTTCCTCCTTTCCGCCGCTCGATGTCGGTGCGGTCTGTGGTGCTTTGGCTTTGGGGCCTGGCGAATTAAACCTATGATAAAATCACTCACACGCTTTAACCATTCAGGTCCCCTTGTCCATATCACGCAACTGAGCCTCGAACCACGCTACGAGACGGGTGCTCACCCTCACATAACTCTCGGCCAGTCGCCCTACTGCCTCTATAGCTTCTTGCCGAGAAATAAGCCCAGCTTGATAGGCAACCAAAAGTATCCCCAATGTCCCTTTCACACGTAGCCCAACAGCCTTGGCCGTCCTCCTGCCTAACTTTTCGTCCACCAGCACCCAATCGGCTTCGAGTTCCTGGGCCAGCAGGATAACGTCCACTTCACCCTGGTCGAGACCCAGAAGCATCGGGGGAAGGGATGACTTTTCCTTTGGCGCTTTTACTACAACCCAGTCGGCGTTCTTTACCTCCTCGACGCCAGGCCGTCCCCTTCCTCGGCTAACAACCTCATCGTAGACCGCAGCAGGTACAATCACCTCGTCAAAGATGGCCTTCAGAAGAGAAAAGCGCCCTATCAATGAGAGAGCAATCAGAGGTGTGCTGTTGACGATGGCCTTGGTCACTGCTACTGGATTCCTCCCGGCTGCCCAGTGAATGCGGCCTATCTCATATAGCGGTTCCGGCTTCCTGTCCCAGTTCCTCGTCAGGATAATCAATGACCGCAAAGCCATTCTCGGAGAGGAGCCGGTAGAACTCCCAGCGGTCGCAGCCAAGTATTCGAGCGCCCAGACCGCCGGAGATGCGCCCTATCTCGTATAGCTTGCCTAACGTATAAACCAATACCTTCCGCCGGAAGGACTCGCGGTCTTCTTTCAAAGCTATCAGTAATTCATCGGGAAAAAATATCTCGACTCCCATCGCTGCTACTCCTTGTTTCCCGCCACTCGCTGTCAGTGCAGTCTTTGGCTTGAGGGCTGATGAATCATAACGATAAAAGTGTACCATAACTGGTGAAAAAACGCAAGGCTTTTGCGAGTTTTTTTCTCAACCCTGGTAGCCAGGTGGGCTGTGCTGGCGGCAAACTCATTCGCTTTTCTGACGGTATGGGTATGGCGGCTTGCCGCAGCGTCATTCTGGCCCGCTTGACAAGCCTCTCCCATCCAGTATCATACCATACATAATGAACATCCGTACCGTTGTAGGACTGGCGTGGGTGACGCTGTAAGCCTGCTATCGTATTCGTTTACCGGGGCAACAGATTGCCTTTGGCACAGCGAATAAGCGGATTTGCTGTCGGACACGGACGAACACGGATGACGTGGAATGAGACAACGTACAGGGGGCGACGATGGGGCGCACATTGTTCCTGACGGGTAGACCGGGCATCGGCAAGACGACCGTGATCCAGGCGGCGGCGGAATTATTGGGCGGGCAAGCCGGCGGCTTTTACACGGAAGAGATCCGCGAGCAGGGCAAGCGCCAGGGCTTTCGACTGGTGACGCTGGATGGGCAAGAGGCATTGATGGCCCACGTAAAGCTGCGCGGAGGGGGCCGCCCCC
The DNA here is from genome assembly GCA_034437455.1 of Anaerolineae bacterium. GTDB lineage: Bacteria > Chloroflexota > Anaerolineae > B4-G1 > B4-G1 > DAOTUB01. Next base: position 62,760 of record DAOTUB010000076.1, read on the forward strand.
GCGTGAGCCGTTACGGGGTGGACGTGGAAGCCGTCGAACGGGTGGGCGTCGCGGCGCTCCGGCGGGCGATGGCAGCAGGCCAGATCGTCGTGGTGGACGAGATCGGCAAGATGGAGCTCTTCTGCGAGTCGTTCAAGGATGCCGTGCTACAGGCGGTGAAGGGACCCTACACGGTGATAGCAACAGTGATGGCAAAGCCCAATCCCATAGGGGCGGTGGCCCCTACGGGCCACCGCCACTGGGTGGACGATCTCGAGGCGCTGCCGAACGTCGCCGTGTGGGAAGTGACGATGGGAAATCGGAATGAGCTGGCGAAGCGAATAGTACAATGGCTGGATAGATGAGATCCCTTGCACAAGAGCAAAGCCCCCAAGCTGCTTGGGGGCTTTTTCGATCCTCTCAAAGCACAGCCAATGTCATCAAGCGCCGTCGGTTGAGCCTGTCGAAGGGAAACCACGGCGCGGCTCATGCAGTCGAAATGCGAAACTCATTGCGAGAGCCGCTCGCTTGGTTTCGATATACTCAACCGGCGCTCGCTTTCTTAACTGGTAAGCGTTCAGCTATATCACCAAGCACTGGAGCGAGCGCTGGTTGAGTAGCACTGGAGCGAGCGCTGGTTGAGTAGCGGAGGCACACGTTTTTTGTGCCGGAGCGTATCGAAACCAAGCGAGCGGGGCCGTATTCACAACCCGCTTGGTCTGGTTTCGACAAGCTCAACCCGGCGGATACGTCGCTTTGCTCCTACTCGACCGGCGCTAGAATCACCCCCCTGAACGCTTACTACACCGAAGCGTAAATATGATCCTAGTCTAAACAACGGATGAGATGTATACTTGGGCCAGGAGGTGGAGAATGCCTGTACCAAAGCCCAAGTATCAGATCGAATTAACAACTGAAGAGGAACAAGAAC
>DAOTUB010000077.1:0-4475 GCA_034437455.1 Anaerolineae bacterium
ACGATCAGCACCCGCCTGCCGCGCAGGTCGGGTTGCGCCTTTTGGAGGTAGGTGGGGATAGGGCGGAGGGCTGTCTCGGCCTGGATGGTAAAGTGAAAGGTGCTGCCCAGCCCCCCCCTTTCCTCCCCCCCAATGGGGGGGACAGAGGGGGGGGGGCTCTCCACCCACATCGCGCCGCCCATCAATTCACACAGCCGCTTACTGATCGCCAGCCCCAGGCCGGTGCCGCCGTACCTGCGCGTGGTCGAGGCGTCCACCTGGCTGAAGGATTGGAACAGGCGATCCATCCGGTCGGGCGGGATGCCGATGCCGGTGTCTCTGACGGAGAAATGGAGTTGACCAGCTTTTTTAGTTTCTACAGACACGATTACTTCGCCTTCTTCGGTGAACTTGATGGCGTTGCCGAGCAGATTGATGAGGACCTGGCGCAGGCGGGTCATGTCGCCGACGATGGCGGCGGGGGTTTGATCGTCTACCAGGCAGGCCATCTCCAGTCCCTTCTCTGCCGCCTCGGTCGTGAACAGGTCGAGCGCGCTCTCCAGGCACTCGCGCAGGTCGAAGGGTTGGCTCTCCAGTTCCATCCGGTCGGCCTCGATCTTGGAAAGGTCGAGGATGTCGTCAATGATCGTCAGCAGGGCCTCGCCGCTGTCGCGGATGGTGCCGGTGAACTCGTGCTGCTCTGGAGTCAAGTCGGTGTCGAGCAACAGGCTGGTCATGCCGATGACGGCGTTCATCGGGGTGCGGATCTCGTGGCTCATGTTCGCCAGGAAAGCGCTCTTGGCCCGGTTGGCCGCCTCGGCCTCGTAGCGGGCGGTCTGCATTTCGGCGAATAAATGAGCATTTCTAACGGCGATGGCGATCTGGTCGGCCAACGTCGTCAACACGCGCAGATCCTCCTCGCCAAAACGGTCGATGGTCTCCGATTGCAGGTCAAAGACGCCCATCAATTGGTCACCCCGTATCATCGGGATCGCTAGCTCGGAGCGCGTTTCGGAAAGCGTGGATACGGGCAGGTGGACTGACGATTGGGTCACATCGTTGATGATGACGGCCTCACGCGTACGGGCCGCCAGCGCGACGGTGCTGGGCTGGGCGTCAATGGGGATGACGTCTGCTTCTGTCGTCGTCAGGGTGTGTCCTTGGGCATCGGAACTCGCCGCTCGCGTGAGCATCTGGCTTTCTTCATTCATCAAAAAGATCAGGCTGCCGTAGAGATGGAAGCGCTTGGCGGTCAAAGTGACGACCTGTTGTAGCAACTCGTCAATGTCGAGAACGGTTGTGATCTGTTTGGATACGTTGGCTGCGACCTGCAAGTCGTGCGTGCGCGCGATGACCCGTTGCTCCAGCGTACCCAACAAGTCGCGCAATCGCTGAATCATCTGGTTAAAGGCGTTCGCCAAGACACCGATCTCATCCTGGGTGAGGACCGGGACGGTTTGCTCCAGGTCGCCCGCAGCCACCTGCGCGGCGGTGTCTGCGATCTCCAGAATGGGCCGGGCGATCTGGCGTGCCAACAAGTATACGCCCGCGGCCAGCGCCAGGGCCGAAACCAGGCCGGTCAGGAGAATCGTCCCCGCCAGCCGACGGGCGGGCGCCAGGGCCTCTTGCTGATGCATCTCTGCCAGCAAGGCGATCTCGCGGTCTTCGATCCAGCGATAGACGCCGATGACGGGCACACCGGCATAGTTCTGGTACGATCCCCAACCGTCTATACCCTGCAAGGCAGCGTCAATCCCCTCGCTGTGGGCGCTTGTGGCAAACGCCTCCCGTCCGAAACGTTCTCCAGATACAAACCTGTGGTAGCTGTCTATCAAATAGGTCTCGCCCGTTTCCCCCAGCCCGGCCCGCTCCAGGATAATTTTGTCCATGCGATCCAGGTTCAAATGGATGGCTACGACGCCCAGCCGCTGGCCGGATTCATCGAGCAAGGGCGTGGCGATCGTCATAGATGGTTTGCTCGTTTCTGGCGATGGGTAGACGTTCTGCACAAACGTCGCCGATTTTCCCTGCGCAAAGTACCTTTCGGCGTTCCGGTATTCGCCTTCGTGGTCTGGATTGGTGGAGAAAACGACTTTTCCATCCTCATCGGCGAGGATGAAAATCTCTTGCAAATCTGGTTTGCCGATAGACAAGGTGTTGAGCTGGTTCGAAAGTACGTCGTAGGCCGATTGATATTCCGGTTCGTATACCCGGTGATTCAGCAATATCTGGGTCTGTCTCTGAATTTGCGACGACCGCGCGATGGCGTGCACGTCCTGGCGACGCTCGCTGACCCAGAGAGACAACTCTTCTTCCTTATACGTCACGGCGGTGTCGAGCCGCTCAAAGACCGATTGTTCGAGCGAGTCGCTGGCCTGGAAATAGGCGATGGTCGCCACCAGGCCCACGGTCACCACCGACAGAAACAAGAAGGAGACGACCAATCGTATCATCAGGCTCTTGGCCCAAAATCTACTCATAACGTTTATTCCGTGTTGATATAGCTACCCACTGGCCCTGTGCCAATCTTTCATCATTTCGCGTCGATCAAGCCTTGTTGAACCAGAAACTCTTTTGCCACGTCGGCTGGCTCTCTTTTGTTGCTGCTCACCTCGTTGTTGAGCCGCCGCATCGTCTCGTCTGTGAGCAGTGGAGCCAGCTCGTTGAGAACGTCGCGGATCTCTGGGTGTGCGTCCAGGATTTCCTGACGTACCACCGGCGCCACCTGGTAAGGCGGATACATCTGTTTGTCGTCTTCCAACGCCGCCAGGTTGAACGCGCTGATCTGGCCGTCGGTCCCAAAGCCGGTGATCACGTTTGCTTCCCCTTCGACCAGCGCCCTGTACTTCAAGTCCGGCTCAATGGGGATGTACCGCTCAAACTCAAAGTCGCCATAGACCCGCTCGAGGCCGGGCAGTCCGTCCTCGCGGTTCGCAAACTCGACCGTGCCGGCCATCGTCAGTTGGTTGGCCTGGGCGACCATGTCCGAGATCGTCTTGATGCCGTAGCGGGCAGAGTCCTGTTGGGTCATCACCAGGACGTACGTGTTGTTCATGGGCGCGGGGTCGAGCCAGACCAGGTTGAATTCTGTCCTGTACCCCTCGGCCACCGTCTCATAGACCTGTTGGGGATCGGTGTTGACCGGCAGTTTCAAGACCGTCATCAGTCCCGTGCCGGTATATTCGGGATACAGATCGATCTGGTTGGTGACCAGGGCGTCTTGCAGGGCGGGAGATCCTCCCAAGGCCAGCTCGCGTTCTACCTTGAACCCCGTGTTTTCCAACAACAAGGCATACATCTCTCCCAGGATCAGTTGTTCGGTAAACTCTTTGGAGCCGACCCGAATCGTCGCCATCGGCGTGCTGCTCCCACCGCAGGCTGATGTCAGGAGCATCAGCAGTACCCCCACCAACAATGTGATTTGCTTGGACATGTTTCCTCCCCGTGCTCTATTTGTGACTTTTCAAATGGGTGTGTTTCAAATGGGTTGAGTAGTCGCGCTTTCCATAGCGCGCGGTATGGAAACCGAGACTACCTCCAACTGAAATGAAATACACCCTTTTCAAATCACTTGCTCGACAGGCTGGCATTTCCTGAGAGCGCCGATCAGTTCCTCCACCTGAATCGGCTTGCTGATGTAATCGTCCATCCCTGCCGCCAAGCACTCCTCTCGGTTCTCTTTCATCGCGCCGGCCGTCATCGCGACGATGCGCGGTTGTACGCTCTCTTCCAACTCCTGGCGGATGCGGCGTGTGGCCTCCAGCCCGTCCATCTCTGGCATCTGCACGTCCATCAGCACCGCGTCGTACGTCTGCCGCCGCACAGCTTCCAGCGCCTCCAGGCCATTCGCCGCCATGTCCGCCCGGTAGCCCATCCGCTTGAGGAGGTGCAGCGCCAGCTTCTGGTTGACCGCGTTATCCTCCGCCAGCAGGATGCGCAGTGGCAGCCGTTTTCCCATCTCTGGATCGAACGGCGGTGGGGCCGCCGCGTCCCGTGTTTTCCGCGCCGGTTCCTCTTGGGCAAAGATGTCCACCAGCACGTCGTACAACTGCGAGGCTTTGGCCGGTTTCGTCAGGAAGGCGGCGAATGCGCCTTCTGTCTCGACCTCTTGCTGCCCCAGCGAGGTCAACATCACCAGCGGAAGCGACGCGCTTGCCGACGCGTTGGCGTCACGCTCGCGCTGTATCTCATCGGCCAGCATCAGCCCGTCCATCTCCGGCATCTGCATGTCCAGCAGCGCCACGTCGAAAGACTCTTCCTGGCGAATCCACGCCAACGCCTCGGCGGGGGAGGCCGTGTCTCTGGAGAGCATCCCCCAGCGCTTGGTTTGCAGCGTCAGGATGCGCCGGTTGGTGTCGTTGTCGTCCACGATCAGCACCCGCCTGCCGCGCAGGTCGGGTTGCGCCTTTTGGAGGTAGGTGGGGATAGGGCGGAGGGCTGTCTCGGCCTGGATGGTAAAGTGAAAGGTGCTGCCCAGCCCCCCCCTTTCCTCCCCC
>DAOTUB010000078.1:0-2821 GCA_034437455.1 Anaerolineae bacterium
GTCAAAAGAGGGGTGGGGCTAGGTCGTGACGCCAGAGATATTGGTGACTTCAGCAAGTCTATATCAGGGGAAAATTGGTAGACACGCGGTCTTTTCGGGAAATGGTCGAATGGGCTGTGCAGAGTAGCGTGAGTTCGGGTTGGACATCAGCCGTTTCGTTGAATCCATACGTGTCAACGGGATGAAACTCGATAGGGTTATTAAACTGCTCCAAGGCGGCAACCTCCGGTATTGGTGTACTGTGTGTTTCCACCCTGGGGGGGGCAATGGGTGGGTCGTGCTCACTATTTGTCTAAACTCCATATAGCGAAAGGGAGGAAAAGAAATGACTCAAGCATCAGCAGTAACGGATGGAAAATTTATGGGTCTCAAACGCTTCAATCTCATCATGGGATTTTTGCACCTGATCCAAGGCGTTTTTATGATCCAGGTTAGCAACGACACCACATACCCCATCTTTACCAATTACCTGAACTTTGACACGGTCACCCGCTCGTTGAAACCGAACACACAGCTATTCTATGAACTGCCCTTTGGCCCGGCGGTTGCGATGTTCTTGCTCATCTCGGCCGTGGCACACGTCTATCTGGCGACCATTGGCTACGGACGGTATGTGGAAAATCTCAAGAAAGGCATGAATCCGGTCCGTTTTTATGAATATGCACTCAGTTCTTCGCTGATGATCGTGTTGATCGGGATGCTGATTGGGCTTTGGGACCTGGGAGCAATCATCCTGATCTTCACGCTCAACGCTACAATGAACCTGTTTGGCATCCTGATGGAGTTGCACAATCAACACACCCAAGAGGTCAACTGGACGGCATTCATTTACGGGTGCATTGCCGGGATCGTCCCGTGGGTTGTCATCATGCTGTACTTTGTGGGCGCTGTGAGCTCCGGCGATGCCAAGCCGCCAGACTTTGTGTACGCCATCGTTCCTACCCTGTTTGTGTTCTTCAATATCTTCGCCATCAATATGGTCCTCCAATACAAGAAGGTAGGCCCTTGGAAGGATTACCTGTTTGGCGAACGGGTCTATATCGTTCTGAGCCTTTCGGCCAAATCGGTTCTATGCTGGCTGATCTGGACTGGAACGCTGGCACCGATCTAAACCAGAGCGCCCAACTTGGCATCAGTTGGACTCAGCTTTCGCCGAGAAGCAAAGCGGCGCGTTTTTGATTGTTGCGAGCTAAGGCCGCGTCCCCAAATAAGCTCGTAGTTTGAGGCCAGAATAGCCTCACTAATTGAAGTAGTTGGGTTTGCAGTCGAGATCCGCGCGTGGACGGATCGTGCTACCTGGCGGCTCAGCTCCGACGAATGGCGGTCCCCCTCGTGGGAACTGATGAAAAGGAAGATGATGGAATCAAACGATTACCCCACAAAAGCGGAGATGTATTTGGAGGTCCTGTGCCGCGTCAAACCGAACCGGCGTACTGGCTCTCCAGGGAATCGGGAAGCGACAGATTTCTTCGCTAACACGATCCGCCCGTATGGATATGTGGTTGATAATACGCCTTTCGAGTGCCTGGATTACGTCAGTGAAGGATCAGCATTGACTCACGGTGAAGAGGACTTCGAGGTCTACGTCAGCCCCTATTCTTTGGGGTGCGATGTCTCGGCCGAGTTGACCGTGGTCTCGACAGTGGAGGAATTGGAAAGCGTCAATTGCGAGGGCAAGATCCTGTTGATGGGAGGAGTCATATGCTCCGAGCAGTTGATGCCCAAGGGGTTCGTCTTCTACAATCCCGAACACCATCAGAAGATCATTGCTCGGCTGGAGCGCCGAAAGCCAGCGGCCATCATCACAGCTACGGGGAGAAGACCGGAACAGGTGGGGGCATTGTATCCATTCCCATTGATCGTAGACGGGGATTTCGATATTCCAAATGTCTACTGTCGGGATGTGGTAGGGGACGTTCTGGCAGCGATGCAGGGGGAAGTATTTGGGTTGGAGGTGAACGCCAGCCGAGCGCCGTCGAGTGGGGCGAACGTCGTCGCCCGGCTGAAGGGAAGAGCAGCAGCAGGTAAGGTGGTCATCACGGCCCACATCGACGCCTATGAAGACACGCCAGGCGCATCGGACAATGCATCTGGTGTAGTTGTCCTTCTGCTTGTCGCTGAGATGTTATCGGACTACGGAGGAGAGAAGTGTGTCGAGATCATTGCTCTCAATGGAGAAGATCACTACAGCGCGGCGGGCCAGATGGATTATCTCAATCGTTATGGGGGTGAACTGGGAGAGGCGCTGCTGGTTATGAATGTGGATGGTGTTGGCTACCAGGAGGGGAGATCGTCGTACTCCTTCTATGGCTGCTCTGCTCAACTCGAGAAGAAGGCGGAGGGTATCTTCCAACGGTTTGGCGGTTTGGTTCGCGGTGAGCCGTGGTTCAGTGGCGATCATATGATGTTCGTGCAAAGGGAGATTCCGGCGGTGGCTTTCACGTCCGAGAATGTGTCAGAGTTGATGAGGAGCGTGACACACACACGAGCCGACACACCCGACATAGTTGATTGCTTCAAGCTGGTAGAGATTGCGGAGTCGCTGAACACTTTGGTGCGATCACTATAGAAGCCAGGTTCCCCCGATGAGGTAAACATAGAGTCAAGCAGGGTAAAAGTCGCCGAATCATAGCAGCGACCGACCTTGCAGCGAGCAACCACTGAAAGGAAAAACCGATGAAAATTCTGCACTCCGCAAACGTCGAAGGCCTCGCCGACATCGCCCAGGAAACGGGCGCTGAAGTCATACGCGGGGCGCTTCGCTACCCAAGCGAGTCCGGCGGTTGGCAGGTGAGCGACGTCGATCTGGGCGAGCACCTGT
>DAOTUB010000079.1:0-14388 GCA_034437455.1 Anaerolineae bacterium
CACTCCGTCTCGCTCCCTTTGCAAGAATTCAAGGTTCACCTTTGATCTTTAAAGGAGTTCACTTTTCAACTTTGCCTAACAGTAGAACTGCCAGTTACCAGTGGACATAGCCCAATAAGTACACCCTGATCCTCAATGTAACTCTGGATCTCGTCTGCACCTACCAGGAGCGTGAAGATGCATCGAGGGATCTCAAGTGAATGGCGAAATAGCGTCCGATAATTGGACTTATCATACGCTATTTTCGAGTCGAAAACGTCGCTAAAACGGAAAAAAAACGGTCTCGCGCAGCCTTGAAAAACGCATCCCGCCAATCACATTCATACCTCACTCTTCGTCAAGTGGTATTCTCTATTGTACGTACCAATGTGTTACTCTTACCGAAGGGTTTCTTCTAGTTCGTCCGACATCCGCACAACTAAATCAAATAGAGAATCAAAGAATGTCTGATCATTGTTCATACGCAGATCTATTATGAGATTTCGCTTCTTGCCGTATGGTCGAAATCCTAACTCGGTCAATTCCTCGACCAGGGGCTCTAGATCAAACCCGATAATAATTGAATAATAGGTGTTCACTGAGAATTCAAGCTCAAAACTCGATCCTCCTGCCGTAATGTAGAACATAGGAATGCGATAGCGCCTTGGTTCTTCCCAATGTTCGTACTTGACGAAAGCGTATCTCTTGAAGGGTATCCATTGCTTGGAAGTCTTTGAAGGCTTGATTCCTATCCTTAGGCATTTTCCCAAGAAAGCCCGAAACTGACTTGCAGCACTAGGGCCAATCCCTTGCTCGACATCGTTGATCGCTTTTTGGACGTTCTCTGAGAACAGCCCTGGAGGCGGGAGTTCTGCAGCACGTTTCAGCATTTTGAGTAGCAGATCTACCAGGCCAATGATGGCCTTGCCTTCCGCTGGAGTATAGCCGACGACACTGTGTGCGGTGGGGTTACGGAAAAGTTTAAATGCACCGGAGTATAACTCGCGGAGACCCTCGCGCTCGGATGGAGTGTGCCCCAAGAGCTTGGCCAGAGGGCCACTCTTGGAGTTAAAGGCGTGGTTTGCGAGTACAGTTCCAGTCATACCCTCTTCGTTCACGGCTTGGCGCAACCGCTCCTCCAGGAGGATGAAGGCGCTGCGTACAGCTTCGTCGAAGGAACCCATATGGATGAGGTGGCCGCACCGGTGTATCAGTTCCTCATCCAAACCGGCCTGCGCTTCAATTGATTTTCGAATCTGGCGCATTTCATCGTCCGTGAGAATCATCTGGCTCTCCTTATTGGTGAACTAGCCTATTCCAAACCGCTCTTTTATAGTTTGCAGGACAATTGTGCTGTCAAAGCCACTGGTCTCGGAAGTGGTGATGAGCTGGTCGGCGAAGCCGTGTTTTTCGTACCAGGCGCGCTTGGTCTCCCAATGATTGTGGTAGCGTTCGTCGTGGAGCAGTCCCAAGTGTTCCCAGTACCACTGCTCGCCTCGCCAGGTGATAGTGAAATCAGGCAGATAGAAAGTGCCGTCTGGAGCGCGGAGCGGAACTTCGTACTTGAAGGGAATGGCACGGTCCGCGAGCATATTGGCGATGATCACCTCGGACTTGGAGCGTACCATCTGTTCGGTAAGAGTGCGGTGGATCTTGCCCTCTTCGTACCACTCGTGCATGGTCTGAAGTTCTGGCGGCGCGGGACGGAACTCAAACAGAGACGAGTTAATACGGACCAGGTGCGAGTTTTCGAGGCGGCGCAGGGTCAGAAGTGGGGAGATGTCTTCCTGGATCAGCAGGGTGCAGTGGGTCTGGGCGCGGGTAAGACCGGTGTAGAACAGCTCCGGCGAGAGCAGGCCGCGCTTGTGCTTGGGCAGGATGAAATATACCCGCTGGAACTCGCTACCCTGAGATTTATGCACCGAGATGGCGTAAGCCAATTCCAGGTTTTCCTCCACCGCACTTGCAGAGCCGTATTCAACCCAGAGGTGTTGCTTGCGGCTAAATATAACCTGGAACCTCTGCACGTGGAATCCACTCCACTTCCAATTCTTGTCAAAGGCATGAAGCTTGGTCATACCGATTTCACCGTTAAACACCTGAATCCATTCAGGCTCTTTGGTCTGCGTGTTGTACGCCTTGATCGGTCTTGCCTGGGTTCGGTTGATCACCTGGATAACCTTGTCAAAGACGGTAACACCTCCGATTGCCCCCTTGTTTTCCAACCACCAACCGTTTCTGTGCTGCTGCAAGACTTGGTTGATGTGCTCGATGCCATACAACTCTCCCCGATATGGCGAAATGACCTGGGTGGCTTCGGGATATTGCTTTTCACCATCTTCCATCGCTGCCTTCCACAATTTGTAAGGATGTTCGGGATCAAAGGATAGTTCCGTATCTTGCTCCATATCCGCAACGATGGTCTTGACCAGGAGTTGTTCCAGGTCATCAGTCGTCTGCCAATACAAAGCTCGCAGATCGCCATCAATATCACCGCCCTCTTGAACCTGCCACAGAATCTCGTCTTCTTGGGCATCGCGGTCGGCCGATTTTTCGTCCGCCAGTTCGCGCCGCAGGTATAGCGACGCCAGCTTGAGCAGACTGATACCCTGGCCAGTAAGCCGATTGCGGAGTTGGCGCACGTTGGTCGTCAATTCACCCACGTGCTCGGGTATTTCGTGCCTGAGCCAGTCAATGAGGTCGGCAAAGACTTTGCCGGTGCCAATGGGAGGCAACTGATTGGGGTCACCAACGAAAATAAGACGCTGGACGGCGTTCCAATTGACGGCGCGGAAGAAGGTAGCCATTAGAGGGAGATCAAGCATCGAGGACTCGTCAATGACATAGGTAGTGATTCCCTCCTCAACTTGCCCACCACGACGACGGAAGGCAAAGTTGTCGTTGAGCCATTTCTTCTGGGCCAGAAACGAGTGAATGGTTCTGGCATCTTTGCCCGTAAGCTCGCGCAACCGGTCGGCGGCCTTACCGGTGGGGGCGAGCAGTTGGAATGAGGTACCGGCGCCGTGAGCCTTTTCGACGGCCTGGATGATAGCTTTGACGACGGTCGTCTTGCCGGTACCCGCTGTGCCGCAGATGACACTAAGGGGACGGCGAAAGACCTGCTGGCAGACTGCGATCTGGTTGGCGATGGCATGTTCGTACTCATCAGGGTGAGCTTGGGCCAGTTCGCTTTTGGGGTCGTAGAGGTATCCCTTCCAATGCTTTTCTGTGACGGGGAAGCGGAGTTGGATATCAGGCCGTGCAGCCAATTGTCGCAGGACTGTTTCGACCTGACGTTCGTCCTCAAAGACCGGTTTGCGGTAGAGGTAGAGTTGGCCACCGGAACGACGGTAGGTGAGTGCACCGCTCAACTCGTTCTCTTCTACCTCTAAATGACGTTGAGTGAACTGAGCACATTTCCACTCGGGCAGGAAGCTGAGTTTGTGGTTGAGGCCGTGAAGTATTTGGTCTGTCGGCAGGAAGGTATGCTGGTTGGCCCGCTGAAGTTGCTCAACGCATAGGGACCGCAGCCGCTCCCAGTCGTCGGGGTCCAGATCCGGCTCCACACCCAGGTCGGGCGAAGGGAATATGCCGTGGTCAATTTGACTGAAGGTGATTTGGTCGTCGGGGCCGGCGCCGACGTATTGTTCACACAGGATGTAGGGGTTTTCGGCGATCTCGGCGTGACTGGCGTAGACACTGGCCTTCTCGGGCTTGCCCAGAATGCGGTGAATCTGGTCGGTCTGCAAGTCAAAGCGGGGCAGCACGTCGCGCAGGAGTGCCTGTTGGTCGGGTTCCAGGTAGCGCCACTTTTTGCGGATTTTCTTGGCGCGCTTGCTCTCCAGCGACAATCCCGAAACATCGTCTACGTCGCCCTGGAGGAAAGCGAAGAGTTCGTCTTTGACATCTCGTTCGCCTCGGACGGGAATCTGCTCTATGGCGTAGGGGATGGCCTCGCTGAACTTGAGATAGTCCCACACGCGCAGGATGCCGGGATAAAGGCCACGGTTGTGCCATAGCTCGGCCATCACCGAGGCTAGCCAGGTCTGACGAACTTGCCAGTTTTCGCTCTCGTCACCGATCTCCTGCAGGACACCGACGATCTCACTTAACCGCTCGACCAGCCCCAGCGCGCCGTCGTCGGAGATGTGGCGGGTGGCGTATTTAAAGTTGCGCGAGTTCTCTGGCACGAAGAGAATGCGCTCCAGCACATCGGGATTGTCCATATAGGCATGGTAGGGCAGGCGCAGGCCCTGGTCGGGGTAGTGGGAGGTGATGTCTCGCACCCAGACGTTGGGGCCGTAGCGATCTTCCAGCTCGGAAGATTGGCCGATCCACGTCATCTCCTCGCCAACAGCCCTGACACGACTGACACCGACGATGACGTAAAAGTGCTGGTCGTTTTCGCTGAAAGGGTTGCTGTAGTTGGCATAATAAAAGACGAGACTATGATCTTTGTCAACCTGATCAAAGAACTCGTTGGCCGCCTTGCGCCGTGCAGCGGCGTTGTACTTGGGAGAGGTACCCTTGGGGTTGAGCACTTGATCCTTGTACATCTCCTCGTAGGGCCAGGTGGCGACGGTGTAAGGGGGCAATCTCCAGGTCTTGATCTGGGTGCCGTCCCGGAACCAAGATGGAGGTGGGGAATAGGCCTCGAGTTCATCAGGGCCAAAGGCGTTGACGCTGTGGATGCAGGGAGGGACGCGGTGGAGTTGGGAGCAGGGTTGTCCGGCGTAGGACTGCTCCCAGGATAGATCGCGGTCCCGGACGATCATGTCGCGCTGGTAAGAGTATTGGCCGACGCAGTAGGTATTGGCCTTTGGATTGCGGCAAATATGGCCGTTCCAACTGGTGTCGTGCCAAGCAAGGCGAACGGAGATATGAGTGGTCATTTGTTACTCCTTACTCAATCGGCCAGCCACCGTGGGATTCGATGTCTTGATCTATCTCCTCCATTAAGCAGGCAGTGTCGTTGAGCGAATGCTGATCCGCATAGTAGGTGTTGATCCTCGGATCGTGGCAAGTGTGGCCGTTCCAACTGGTGTCGTGCCAAGCAAGGCGGATGGAGAATGGGGGGGCATCGTAGATCCTTCTCATTCGGGTTCTTCAGCCCTCAATTCCACCAAGACATCATTTAATGCTGAGCGGATATCGCGTTCAATCTCATCCAACAGTTCTCGAATCTCGTTAGCCATCTTGACTAGGTTGGAAGACTTGGCTTTTAATCCCGTGAACTGGGCAAGTTTCTCTTTGGGCGTATTTCACAACCTCCGCAATTCTCGCCTGATCAAGGCCTCGGCCTTCATGTCGTAGCTGCCAACAGAGTTGCGTACGGGCCAATTGATAAGCTATTTCTAAGGCCAGCGAGTCACTGCCATCAGGAGCAATGGAACAGATAAGACGATTATTAGGGTAAGCTCGGAGCCGTCCTGCGTTTTTCGGGCAAGTATCGTCTGAGAACACGGCGATAGCGTATTGTGCATTGCGATTTACCATCGCTGCCTCCATCTCTTGCAGAATGCCCGTTTTGCCCGTAAGGGCTCTTGACTCGCGCTTCGCTTCAATTACGATGCGGGCACACCGACCATCAGTGTCAGCCGGGTTCAACTCAACCAACAAGTCACCCTTTTTGCTGCGCCCAACGGTCGCTACTGCGCCGATGTGGTCCACATTGTCGTGGAAAGGCGCACACGCTTGATCAAGGATTGGCAATAGCAAACCCTCAAAATCAAAGCCTTTTCCGGGGGCCTTCTCTCGTTCCTTCAAACGCGCCTCTTCCCCTGCTAGCTGTTCACCTAAACCCGCGAGTTTCGTATCCACATCATCGAACTTCTTTTCAAGTGCCTTGTGCAGCTTCTCTAGTGGACTACCGGTTTCCGTGTAGTCCAACAGGCGCGCAAATTTGGCTTTGTCCCCGTCGAAGTGATCATCGAAAATGGCTTGAATACGCCCAATAGCACTTCCTTTGCGCTCGGGATCGAAGAGGTCAGCGAGCTTGCCACCTTCTCCCAAATACTTACTGAGCGCCAGTGCTAACGCACCTTTGTCTTCCTTAAAGACATCGTTGAGAGCATCCTGAACCTGTGTTTGCCAGGAGTCGAATTCGCGCCGAATCACATCGAGATCGACGCGCGTTCGGGCACGTTGAAGCGCCACAACACCGATTTTGAGGGCACGCAAAAGGAGCTCGCCATACTCTTGTTGTAGTGCTTCATCGTTCTCAGCATCAATCTCGGTGAAAAAGGCGACGACGTCTTGATCGGCGACTATCCAATCAGTGATCTTTACTTGATTTGTTTCGACAGTGATCATCGCTTATCCTCCAAGTCACTGTTGTGGCTATGTTTCTTGACAAGCTTGATTATTCTATGGGCCAGCCGCCGTGGAAGCAGTGCCATTGAGCAAGTGATGATCCACATAACAAGTGTTGACTTTCGGGTCGTGACAGATGTGATCACTCCAGGCAATGTCGTGCCAGGCGCGGCGGACAGAGATGGGGTAGTCATATTGGCTTCCTCACAGGTTCATAGCTTTTTCCACCCAGCGCATACCTGGGAGTTTCGGAATATGTCCTCGCTTGTCGTGTCGCCTGTTCGCCTAACGAGGTCCCCGTGGTGAGCAAGTCGGCGTCCGAGGATTTGGTGCACGGGTCTAAAGGGTGCAGGTTTCCCTTCATACAGTGAGTCGCGGTAGCTGTATAGCGCTTCGACATAAAGGGCTTGGTGTTGATGAGCGAGGCGAAGAATGAACTCGTGGCTGGTGAACGTCTCAGGCATATCGGCAATGATAGAGGGGTATTGTTCGTACAGGGCGCGAAATCGTGTTTTGGCATCACAGTCCTCCTAGTGTTTTGGAAATGACTGGCTATTGTGCCAGCTCAATGTTCCCACGGGTCATTGTTGGCACCGTTCTTCTCCACAGAGTAGGTGAATTCTTTTCCATCTTGTAATAGGACGTACACAATGTGCTCATCTGCGAGGTTTTGGGTGTTGGTGTACGTTTCCCATGCTATGCTCGTAACTGGCTCTGAACCTTCAGTGAGTCGGCGGACGGTGCCGGTGGGGATATCGGTTACAAAAAGAGCCGCCTTCTCGGCCTGGTTATAGCCTACAAAAGCGATATGTTGCTCATCCTGTGACCATGCAAGAGGCGACTCAGCCCGCAAGCCGAACTCCGCAGGAAATCCATTGACATCACGAGGAGTGACCAACTGCGGTTCTCTATTTGCTGGAGGTGATTCCAGATTGACTGTGTAGAGCCTTGGCAATACATCGGCTCGACTATGAATCACGAAAGCTAGCTGGCTTCGCGAGGGAGACCAATGAAATGCTTCATAGTCAGGGAACCTCGCGACAGCCATTGAGTTCTCTGTCGATGCATCGCGATAAAAGATCCCGTTGGGGCTATCGAAATAGTAGGCATTTCCATCGAAAGCGGTGCCTACAAAGACCACCGACGGTTGGATTGTCTGTATAGCTGTGGTTGCCAAAGCCTGTAACGAACATCACCACGGCGACTATTCCAATGAGAAGTAGGCATCCCGCATCAGGAGGGCCAAACTGGCCAAAACTAGCTCGAATCCAGTACAGGACTTGTTTGCATAAAGCGCATGTAGAATTTTCTTCAACGAGTTCCTGGCCCCTTGCTGGCTTGACATAGCTAGCTGGCTTTGCAGCCTCACCCCATGATATTCTTGCTTCATTCTTTTTGGACTGTCCAGGCACCCCTGCCGTCTCCTTCGACTACCATCTCACGGTCTTTGACAAGTTCATTTCTACTTCTATCCAAGTATGCTGTGACGAGCGAAAAGTAACCCACACCTTGCAGCAATCGATACTCGATCTCGGGATCAAGATCATAGAGGCAAGCGGTATTGTAAGAGATCATCTCTACTCTCACAAGGCTCTTCGCAGGGGATTCCTCACGGGCATAGTAGTCTCCGTTACAGTACTCCACCTCTTGCATCGTTATTCCACGAATATCCTCCGATAACCAAGTGAACTCCACAGCCTCCGTTTGGACTTGTACGAACCCTTTGTCCTTTGCCTCCTTGAACGTGCACTCAAACGCTTGAGAAGGAAGAACCCCATATTCACCCGTTGGCGGTCCTGGAAGTCTACCGAACCCGGCCCACAGAAAGGGAAAAACTGCCGACAGACCTGCCAATTGCTTCGGTTTCATCTTGCTCCTCCTTTTTTGGTTAATCTGGTTAACCCCTTGTTTCAGGTTCATTCTCATTTGGTTCATCTGATCCTTGTGTCACGCTGGGCAGAGGGTATGCGTATTCCCTGAAATCGCGCCAATGCCCATACTTGATGAAGCGAGAGAGCTTTGTCCAGCGCTCAACTTCTTCCTTTCTATCTTCGAAGGGAGCCAAGGCAAGCTGTCCCGCCAATTCATATCGGTACAAGTCAAAAGCGGTCTTGATTGACTCCCCCCAGCTATGGGCACAATATACTGTACCTCGATAGAATAGATAGGCAACGCAGCCGCTTAGAAGCGCTATCCAACTAAAAATAGGGTTAGCCAGCAACAGGCGCAGGACAATACTCTCCACAGCCAGCAACGCACTCAGAGCTGAGAGGTTGAGGAAAAAATCCATTCCTTCCTTCTCGCGCTCGACGAAAACGGCAAACTTCTCTTTGGTCAGTATAGGAACCAAGCGCGGCCACAGATAGACAGCATCAATTCCATAGCGCTGGTTGGAGTAGGTTTCGAAAGCGGCGGTCACATTAGCGAGTGCCGTTGGTCCACATCGCTCAGTTTCCCGTGGAAAATCATCTCCTAGCTTGTCGCGGTAGAGCAGCTTGGCAATTTCAGGCAAGTCATCTCGATCGACTTGTATTTCTATCCAGCGCTTATGCTCCTTATACCACGCCGTCATTGCACGTCCCCACAGTGTGTTAAGGAACGGATAGCCTTCGGCCAGGAACATAAGACGAGGATTCAGATAATTAAGGAGATAGCTCAGTAGAGCGGCTAATAGAAACACAAAGAAAATGAGGGTGTTTGGCACAGATAAGTCAGCATTCTTCAGCATGAGGAAGAAACTTTGGTCGTAGGGATGAAGCACCAGCAAGGCCCCTTGTACCAGTGCGAAGCAGAATGCAGGAAAGAGCGAACTCAAACGAAACGCTTTAACTAACAGATTCAGTGTATCGGTCAATGTGGCTGATAAAGTGCTGATCATTTTTACCTCTCTTTTGGCTTCTCCAAAGCCCCAATACCAAGGGGCCTCATTCCACCGGCCACCCAATGTGATCGTCAATTACCTCGTCGATCTCCTCCATCGAGCACATTGTCTCCTTGAGCGCAACGATGATGCGCCGGTAGCGGGCGATATCGTCGGATTAGTGCCCCTGAAGCAACTCCACAGCACGCTTTAGTTTACAATCTGTTGTGATCAAACTGCCTCTCTCTCGACTGAGAGCCGTTGCTATGTGAGTGGCATCTGGCCATTCCAGTTCCCGCACCAAAGGTACCTGACCCAATAGAAGCACCAAATATTCATCCACCGGTTCAACTACAAACCAGTCTGGAGGATCTTGAAGAAAGATCGCCAATTGATAGGGCTGAAAACGTCCGTCCACAATTTCATCCCACTTGCGCGCCAATTCTACAAAGGCCATCGCTGAAGCTACCACCACATGAGGCTTGTACTTCCACACAATACCATTAATCTGTCGGCTATTCTCACGCGAAATAAACTGACTAGGCTGGACCCAGGGCTTGGTCCAATCATTGGACTGAAAACATTGGGTCAACAGATCGGCCAGGGTGCCTACGTCAAGCACCAAATCAGCCATTGCTATTCCTCACCGTACCAGAATTCCATTTCCGAGTAAAGTTCATCTTCCCACCATGATTGCTCAGATGGACGCATAATTAGGCGATGCACCGAGCAATCGGGAGTACCTTCCTGTGCTTTGGGCCATAGTCCCGTTACAGTGTAATCATCGGAATACTCAAATAGTGCACGATTCAGACAATCGGCATCTAGTGGCGCTATGTAGAGCCACCCAGCGTCAATGACTGCCTGCCAGCCATCCTGAAAAGCACGCCAATCCAAGCGTCCTCTACTCTTCAGAGCTAAATCAGCTAATAACAGTGGCTCTACTACTGTACATAGAAGCAATTTGCTTTCTTGCTCAAACATCTCAGGACGTTTCACCAGACGTTCCACATCAGCAGAAGACAATAATCTTGAAAGCATTCTAGATGTCATCCCCTCTCTGATAAATCAACTTGAGTGGGGAGTAATGGCTCCCACTCCTCTTCGTCAGATGGTTCAATGGGGATTGTGGACTCGTAAATTGCTCGTATTTGATCATCACTAATTGTCTCCCAACCTTCCCGCACGGCTCGGTCCATCGCCAATCGTAGAAGTGGCAACATCGGCCCTGGCACACCGCCAGACAACCGCAACGCCTCCACCACCGATTCCTGGTCAAAGGGGCATAGTTGTCCTTTCTGATCATCGGCCGTACGAAAGTAATCCAAGTAAGTCATAACCAAGGGGACAGCAGCTTCTCTAGCCTCGAGTGGATGGAAATCAATCGTGTACTCTTGAACCGCTCCTCCACTGATGGGACACACTCGATCCAGCCCGGCAGCTTTCCAATAAGGCGTCCAGAGTTGTTGAATTTGAGGATGTATGGTGAGCAGTAGGCCGTAAAAGCGCGCATAGACGCTTTGGAATGGACCATCTACAAAGAAACGACGTAGGTCATCTACAAAAGCCACACGCTCCTGTCTGTTTTGAGGCACTACTATTTTCTCCACATCATCTACTAGCAGCAACGCCCGGTTAAACCCAGCCGCTTGGAATAGACGCACCAGATCGTCAAATACTAGTCGCCCACCCTCATTTCGCCAGCGGTAGTCACTTTGTTGATTCAAGTAGCGTTGTCGCCATGCATCTGGTGTGTGTCCATCGTAAGCTAATGAGCGGGCAACTTCCTCACGCATACCGGCCTGGATTAGAATTCGTTCAACAGCTGGATTGAGATCAAACATAACGTTAACGTCTTGTTGTGCCAGCCATTGGTCGTTGCCAAGAGTTGGTCCCGGATCGCGCGGATCAATCTGGGCAAGCACCTCTTCGCAGATCCGCTCGGAGAAAGCACGCAATCGCCAGACAGCCCAAGCGATACAAAGCCAATTATTCAACGAGTGAGTAATCAGGCGGGTGAATTGCCAAAACTTGCGAGTGCGCCCACCGCCTTCTGGCATGATGTGAGCTGACAGAAGCACATACATCCCACCGGTCAGTTGATCGCCAAGATCGCTCATAATTCGTCGTTGTTGATGAATTAGAAAAGCGGTTTTGCCAATCCCGCGTCCGCGCCGGGTGGCCAAGTCCATCAGTACAGCCATGGGACGCGGTTCCTCAGATCGCTCCGCGTGGGGAATTAACAACCGCTCAAAATCAGCCTGTTCACTGACTCGCAACTCAGCGCAGTAGATTTCCCCGCTGCGTCTGGGATCATCGCTACCGGGCGCAATGGTAGGAGGATCAGGAAAGGGATTGTGGGTCAAGCCAAATCGAGCATATGGCTTTTCCTCAACCGGTGCGGCTTGGGAACGACGCAAAAGTGGGTTACTCGATACTGTTGTTGTCATAATACTCCTTTCTTTTATTTTGATACCTCGCTTACCTCCGCAAACGGGCCAGAGCAATCAATGTATGGGGTACGTCCTCGACGTAAACCGGACGCCGGAGTTGGCCTGCACCACTGCTCTGCCCTTCCAGGACATCTGTCTCAAGCGCGACGGACCAGGGAAAATCGCTACCTGGTAGCTCGCGCACGGCCTGTTCCAAGAAATGGTCAAAACAGAGAGAACTCAAACGTAACTGACGGCACACCTCGTCTCGGACATCCAGTAGCGAGACATACCGAGAAACACTGCGCGTTGCCTGATATTGATACACTGAGATTAGTGTATCTAGGAACAACTTTTGCATAGCAACCCACGTTGGCTGATGCAGCCAGAGTAAGTCGCCATTGGGTTGCTGAACATCTTCTAGTGGCTCAAACCGCTCTTTCGGAGCCGAGGAGCGAAAGACGCTGGTAGGAAACAACAAGCGACCTGGCACCTGAGGATGCCAATCAGTGTAGAAAAGCATTTCTAACGTTTCCAGGCGCGGGCACCATCCCATAAAGGTACGTGGATAGATAGGAGGACGGTCGCCAGAAAAGTCTGGCTCGTCAGCTCCATAAGGCGCTCGATCAAATAACAAACCCACACCAGCCTCACGCATAGCCAATGCTAACCGTGCACGTGGCCTATAGGTGGCCGATCCTCTTTTACGCTTGCTGCGGGGCTTTAGAGCACTCAACCGATCCCAGGCTCTCCGCACAGTAGATAACCAGGCTTCATCACGGATTGGAAAAGCGTCGGGACTACTTTCCCTAGCCCGTTGCGCAACAGCTAACACTTGAGTGTGTAGGGTCTTGTCCCATGTATTGTCATTCCAATCTTTGGACGATGGTCGCCAGCCATCAAGAGGCGTGGGCAAGATCACCTCTCCCTGCCCAGTCGGGTTGATTTGCCACAGGCGAGCGATGAACCAACCAGGTATGACATAAACTCTTTGCATTTTGACAGTGAGTAAGCGGCGGAAAGCACGGGCATCTTTTTGTGAGAGTGCTAGCGCTTTTTGCCCCTCAGACGTAATCACGTGTGGGGTAGTGATCAGTTTCTCGCCAGATATTGGTCGAGGCTGTAGCCAATCAAAGTAACGCAGTTCGCGCATCAGCCTCTCCACCGTACGTTTGCTCTGGCGTTGTACCAAACGTCTCTTTTGCATCCGCTGTCCCAGATCACGTTGGAGCAGAGAGACGGTCACTGCTCTATCGTGGGCGAGCGCCAGCGATTCAGCGTACAATGTAAGATCAGTAAACAGGCCAACTTCTCGGCTTTTTGGAGCAGGCCATTGATTGTTCAGCTTCTCTTCCGTCCTTCTGTGCTGCCGGTGCTCACTCAATCGGCCACCCCCCGTGCTCCTCGATTACCCCGTCAATCTCCTCCATCAACCGCATCGTCTCCTTGAGCGCAACGACGATGCGCTGATAGTGCGCGATGTCCTCCTCCGTCAGCACGCGCCCTACTTGGCTGCCCGTCTCGCGTCGGTCGTAGAGCCACTTGCGCAGCACCTGGTAGCCGCCGATGTGAAAGTTCCACACGTCTTCCGGCACACCCTCAAAGTAGGAGCTACGCTTGAGGCTTGAGGTATCCAAATAGACGCGACCATCTTTGTAGCAGGTGCGCTTGCTGAACTTGCCCATCTTGGCACCCGTCTCCTGCTCGACGAAGACGGTGATGGGATGTTGAAGAGGGGAGTCTTTGCCCTGTTGGTTCCAGGAGGCGACGGGGTAGTCGTCTTCGAGAAGATGGACGGCGACCAGGTCCGCGCCCAGGCCGACGAGGGCGCGGAAGAGGTCCACGTCCGAGGTGAGTGGCAAGCGGGGGAAGTCAATCTTCAGGAATTCGGCGTAGCGATCGCGATAGGTGGGGCTGTGAAAGACAGCATAAGTGTAGTGGAGCACATCTTCCGGGCCGAAGGTCTGGGACAAATCGCCGTGTCCGTCGGGGATGAAGCGCAGACCTACGCGTTCACTCAAGTCGGCGATGAAATTGGAGTTGAGGTTAGGGTAGCGACCACCAGGAGCATCGGAGGGTTGCTGGGGATCGAAGAGAGTTGGATTTACCATGCTGGGATAGAGATAGAGGGGAAAATGATAGCTACATCGAGTGGAATCAGCTGTTTTCATTTCTGATAGGAGCCTCGTTACAAAGACCGATGTGAATTCTTGATTTCTGGTAATGCGTGAGGCTAATAAAGCTATGTTGCCTCCAATGTGCATGTGATTCATAATCTCACGTCTATCAAAATCGATAGCATTTCTGTTGTAAAAAATGTAACGAGTATCAAATGGCCTATAGGTACATTGCTTGAAGTCTGTTTCCCACTCAATGTTAGCTCGGATCCTTCTCCGGGCTACAGTCATACTCCAGTCACGGTTATCACCAGGTTTATAACGCCCTCGCTGCTGTGTTCCAAAATACCTGGCTCGGATTACCGGATCTGAGACTTTTTCATCAAGAAAATCAGATATTCGATCGCGCAGTGCAGGAAAGCTGAAATCTATAACTAGATCATCTCGATGTGTTTTGGTTCCGCCAGCATGAGTTTCCAGAATTGTATTTATACTCGATTGCTTTTCGTATTCGTTCTGGAGTGTTGCCTCAATGCTGGTCAAGAAGTAATTGGGCGCTGCTGGATCCAAAGACCGCCAGACTGTACCCCCAAGGTGTTGTTGATCCAATACCTTGTATTTATGGTCTCTATCTCCCCAAACATCACAGTGAAAAACTTCGAGCTGATGTTGCGCTTCAGGTAGCTTG
>DAOTUB010000080.1:0-4864 GCA_034437455.1 Anaerolineae bacterium
GCCGATGTCCGCGGCAATAACCAGCGTATCGGCTGTAGCAAATTTGGATGACATGAGTGACTCTCCTTTTTGTGTATGGTCTCACGGTTATTATAACCGATGAGTCACTCATGATTATATAAGGAGGTATCGAGATGAGCGCCGAGTCCAAGCAGAAGGAAAAAAAGCTCTGGTTCAAAAAGTCCCTTCAAGCTCTGGCCGATTCAGGGCCTACCGGCAAGGCCAGCGCCAAACGGATCGAGGAGCGCGGCACTCGCCTGGGTTTCACGCGCCAGAAGGGCACCGGGGCCGCCTGGTTCGATTGGCGCAAGCTGCGCTATGGGCTTTTTTTGAACGCGGATTACGAGCGCAAGCCGTCTGACGATCCCCAACTCTATTCGCTGATCGCCCACGAGGCAAAGCACCTGGAGCAGGGATTGCTGGAGGCACTGTCTGTGCGGGGAGAGCTGGTCGCCTGGCAGTTGCAGTACGACATCCTGGTGGAATCCGGGCGCGACCCAGGGCCTGTTTGGAAACAACTTCGAGAACTGGATCCAGCTTCCCGCGCCGACATCGAGAAAGCCCAGGCATTGATGAAAGAGAGCGCCGGGCCAGGATACCACATCGATGTGCTGCCTATCTGGCCCTTTCCGGTAGAGATATTCTACCGCCTGAAAACCCTCGTCCGGCGTCCCAAGCAGGAGGTTGGTGCCCAATAGCTATTTCCATACCGCGCACCGGAACGAAATCGTGAGACATATCCTGGTTCAGCCCAAATTGGGAGGTACGCAAGATGGACGAACATAGGACCAGAGAGCAGCTTTTGACCGAATTGGCGGAGCTGCGCCAACGCGTCGCCGAGTTAGAAACATCAGAGGCCGAGCGCAAACAGGCGGAAAAAGCCCTACGGGAAAGCGAGGAAAGGTGGCAAACGCTCACCGAACTCACATCGGACATCGCCTATGCGGTTCAAGTCGAGCCGGACGGCACGCTTGTGCCCGAGTGGGTGACCGGGGCGCTTGCGCGTATCACGGGCTTTACCTGCGACGAATTGATGGCCCGCGGCGACTGGCCAAGTCTCGTGCATCCCGATGACAGGTTCATTACCCTCCAGAATCTGCAAGTCCACCTCTCAGGTCAACCAAGCGTAAGCGAGTACCGGGTTATCACCAAGGACGGCAAGACACACTGGCTGCGCGAATATGGGTATCCTATGTGGGACGAGGCCCAAAGTCGCGTCGTGCGCATCATTGGAGCGGCGCAGGACATCACAGAACGCAAACGAGCGGAGGAAGAGATCCGGCAGCGAACGTCTCAACTGGAGGCGCTGCGGGAGGTGGGCCTCGAACTTACCGCCCAGTTGGACTTGGACACCCTGCTCCACTCTATCGTCTCCTGGGCTGTGGAACTGATGGGAGGAACTGGGGGCGGTCTCTATCTCTACCGATCAGACCAGGATGTACTGGAGTGGGTTGTATCCATCGGTCCCACCGCGGCGCCTCCTGGGGTCATTCTCCGCCGGGGAGAGGGTCTCTCTGGCACGGTGTTGGAGACAGGCGAGGCAATCATTATAAACGATTACCAACACTGGGAGGGACGATCGGACGCCTGGGAGGACTATGCCCTCACAGCCTGCGTCGGCGTGCCGGTACGGTGGAGAGACGAGTTCCTTGGAGTGCTGAACATCAACACCACCGCCTCAATTGCCTTCTCTCCAGCCGATGCCGAGTTACTGAGCCTGCTGGCCACTCAGGCGGCCATCGCCATCCGTAACGCCCGACTGTACGAGGCGGTTCAGCGCGAACTGGCAGAACGCAAACAGGCGGTGGAGACGCTGAGAGAGAGTGAAGAACAATTTCGCAGGATCGTTGAAGGTACCCAGGCCCTCCTGGTGAGCGTGGACATTCGAGGGCGGCTTACGTATGCCAACGAGGCAGCGGCACTGGCTCTGGGGTACGATGAGCCGGGCGAGCTTATCGGGGAACTCTACTTGGATTTCATTCACCCCCAAGACCGAGAGCAGGTGCGTGGCTTTTACCTCGATCAAATCAAAACGGGTCAACCGTCTTCGTTCCTCGAGCTGCGGGTCATCACCAACAAGAATCAGGTCAAGTGGTTCAGTTTAGTGACTCATCTTATCTTCAAAGATAAAAAGATCGTTGGACAAACCGGAGTTGCATTGGACATCACCGAGCGCAGACGAGCGGAGGAGGCGCTGCGCCACCGGGCCAAAGAACTGAACGCGCTTCAGGCAACCGTGCTCGATATCACCACTCCCCACGATCTGCCCCAATTGCTCCAGACTATCGTCGAGCGGGCTGCGCTGTTGTTAAATACGACGAGCGGCGGGATGTACCTGTGCGATCCGGACCAAAAGCAAGTCCGCTGCGTGGTAAGTTATAACACCCCGCAAGATTACACCGGGACGGTGCTCGAGTATGGCGAGGGCGCGGCGGGCGCCGTGGCCCAGACCGGGGAGCCGCTGATCGTTGACGACTATCGCGCCTGGAGTGGGCGGGCCACTACCTACGAGGAAGAACAGCCCTTCACCGCTGTACTCAGCGCGCCAATGATATGGCAAGGCCAGGTGACCGGCGTGCTCCACGTCCTGGACGATGCAGAAAGCCGGCGCTTTACGCGGGCCGACCTGGAGTTATTGACCCTATTCGCTAACCACGCGGCCATCGCTATTGAGAGTGCCCGGTTGTACGGGCAGGCTCAGCGAGAGATCGCCGAGCGCAAGCAGGCAGAAGAGCGGTATCGGCGCCTCATCGAAACCTCTCCTGACGCCATCACGGTCACCGATCTGAACGGCCAGCTCATTATGGCGAACCAGCGAAATGCAACGTTGCACGGTTGTACCAGTGTTGAGGAATTGCTGGAGCTGAACGCTTTTGAACTCATTGCGCCGGAAGACAGACAACGCGCCATAGAGAACGCGCGCAAGACCCTGGAGGTCGGGAGCATCAGAAACGTCGAATACACGATGATCAAAAAAGACGGCACGCCCTTTTCCGCAGAATTGAACGCTTCGGTGCTCGTGGACCCGGAAGGCGAACCTACAGCCTTTATTGGGGTAGTGAGGGACGTCACCAAGCGCAAACAGGCAGAGGAAGCGTTACGGGAGAGCGAGGAGCGTTACCGCAGTCTGTTCAACGATGTGCCCGTGGGACTCTACCGCACCACGCCGGACGGAGGGTTCCTCGACGCCAACCCCGCCTTGATCGAGATGCTGGGCTATCCCGATCTCGAGTCGCTGCTGGCGGACAATGCCATGGATATGTACGTGAACGCCCAAGATCGCCAGCGCTGGCAGGCCATCCTGGAGCGTGAAGGGGTCGTGCGCCGGTTTGAGGCCCAACAATACCAACGTGATGGAACCGTCATCTGGGTGCACGATACGGCCCGGGTGATTCGCGATGCTGACGGCCAGGTGCTTCGCTACGAGGGAAGCCTGGAGGACATCACCGAGCGCAAGCAAATGGAAGATCAACTGCGACAACAAGAGCGGCTGGCCGCCGTCGGGCAACTGGCCGGCGGTATCGCCCACGATTTTAACAACCTCCTGGCCACCATCATCCTCTACGCCCAGATGGCCCTGAGCAAGCACGATCTGCCTGCGGATGCGGCGCGGGCGCTGGAGACCATCCTCGCCGAATCGCGACAGGCGGCCAAACTGGTGCAGCAGATCCTGGACTTTAGCCGAAGTTCGATGATGGAAACCTACCCGGTAGATCTCGTCTCCTTTACCGAGGGCGTGTTCGAGGTCCTGCGACGGACGATCCCGGAGAACATTCACCTCGTGCTGGCTGTGCAGGGCGCAGGGACAGAGGAACAAGCCGCTCCGTTCATGGTGAAAGCCGATCCCACGCGCATCCAGCAAGCACTGATGAACCTGGCGCTGAACGCGCGGGACGCCATGCCGGAGGGCGGAGAACTGCACATTCGTCTTTCTCGCCTGACGCTAAAGCCAGGAGAACTCCCTCCAGTAGCGGAGATGGGCCCCGGGGAATGGGTCTGCCTGGTTGTCTCAGACACAGGGACGGGGATGACGGAGGAAGTGCACGCGCATCTCTTTGAGCCATTCTTCACCACCAAGGAACCAGGAAAAGGGACAGGGTTGGGATTGGCGCAAGTGTACGGCATCGTCAGACAGCACGAAGGGCATATCCATGTAGAGACGGCAGCGGGAGAGGGGAGCACCTTCCGCGTCTACTTGCCGGTCTATGAGGAAAAAGCGGGGGAGGTTGAGGCAAAAGAACCTGCTCCTCCTCCACAGGGACGAGGAGAGACGATCCTCGTGGTGGAGGACGAGGCGAGGTTGCAAAAAGCCGTGAAGGAGATTCTGGAATCGTTGAGTTATCGAGTACTGACCGCGGCGAACGGACGAGAGGCGCTGGAAGTATACCGATCGGCTGGGAAGGTGGATCTGGTGCTCGCCGATCTGGTAATGCCCAAAATGGGAGGCGACCGGTTGATCCGAGAGCTGAGGCGAGAAAGCCCCGACCTCAAGGCTCTGGTTATCACGGGCTATGTGATGGAGACAGATCGGCAAGAATTGGAAAAAGCAGGTTCCCTGGGCGTCGTTACCAAGCCCTTCGACGCAGACCGTCTGGCAAAGGCAGTTCGCCGCGCACTGGACGTGGATGAAACAGCCCCCCGCGCTGGTTGCAGCGGCGCGACGCAGGTTTGACTTCTGTACAAGGTTATACTATACTGCATTTTCAACGGGTAAATCATCCGGTAACGCATCACGAGCGTCTTCTCAATTGTCAAGTTTCGAGTGAAGACGTGCGGGAGTAACTGAGCCTTGGGGGCATAGTTAACAAAAGAATAATGGACGACACTCATCCAGGGAGGCGCAGCGCTGACCACCCGTCAACCG
>DAOTUB010000081.1:0-6663 GCA_034437455.1 Anaerolineae bacterium
TCGCTCGACCTGGTGGTGACGGATACCGAGACGGCGCTCGACGAGATCAACGACCTGGTGGATGAATTGGAAGGCTACGTCGTTGAGTCGAACGTCTACAAGTACCAGGAGGGGTTGCAGGCCCACGTCACGCTGCGCATCCCCGCCGAAAGTCTCGACGGCGCGCTGACCCGCTTCCGCGCTCTGGCGACGGAGGTGCGGAGCGAGAATATCTCGGGCCAGGACGTGACGGAAGAGTACGTCGATCTCCGCTCTCGCCTGCGCTATCTGGAGGCGACCGAGACGCGATTGCTCGAATTCCTGGAGGAAGCAGAAGATACCGAGGCCGCTCTCGCCGTCTACGAGCAGTTGCAGCGGATCCAGGCCGACATCGAGCACGTCAAAGGGCGGATGCAGTACCTGGAGCAGTCGGCGGCGATGGCGACGGTCAACATCAACCTCACGCCCGACGAGCTGGCGCAGCCGATCCAGGTGGGCGGCTGGCACCCTGAGGGCACGTTGCGCGATTCGTTTCAGACCCTCGTCCGCGCGCTGCAATTCCTGGTGGACGCGCTCATCGTCATCGTCGTCCTCGTCATCCCGATCCTGGTCGTGATCGCCATCCCCTTCGCTGTGTTATTCTTCGTGGTGCGGGCCATCCTCCAGCGGCGGCGCGCACGCAAGGTGAAGTAGATTGAGCAACAACATGCCAACGAGGGACTCCTACCCATAGGAGTCCCTCGTTCGTTACCAGACCAACAGTTCGCCCTGCGTCAGGCGGTCGGTGAAACGCTGGATGCCGGCCAGTTGTCGATCGATCACCTGGGCGACTGAATCCCGCACATCCTCCAGACCAACCCCCTCGGCTAGGATGACCTGGGCAGCGGCCATCAAGGGCTGGTCAATCGGCTGGCCGATCTGGCTGCAGAGCCAGACCGTCACCTCGCGGATGCCCTCAACCTCCGCGTAGATGTGGTTGGCGACCTCGTGGCTGAGGAGGTTATAGATCTTGCCCACGTGGCTGACGGGGTTCTTGCCCGCCGCCGCCTCGGTGGTGGAGGGACGGTTGAAGGCGATGACGCCGTTGACCCGGTTGCCGCGCCCCACCTGCCCGCCGTCGCCCCCCTCGGCTGACGTGCCGAGCACCGTCAAGTACATCCCCCCCGCGCCACGCCCCGGCTCGTCCAGCGTGTTGATGTCCACAGTGACCTTGTCAATCGTCTTGCGCTGCCGCTCGACGAACGTCTTGAGGTCATCGTGGATGGCGGCCTTGCGCTCAAAGTAGGCCTTCTCGTCGGCGATGAACCGATCCACAAAGGCCAGCGCGACGGTCAATGTGAGATGGTGGCCGAAGCGGTAGCCCATCACCTTGATGTCCTCGCCGCAGGCCGGGAAGGCGGCCTTGAAAGCCGTCGAGTTCAGGTAACGCTCGACGGCGATGACCAGTTTCTCCGTCTCCGAAAGCGGCGCATAGCCCACGCCCGCCGAGGTATCGTTGGCGCCCATGACCTCGCGGGCAAAGATGTCGGTCAGTTCCGGCGAGCCGGGTTTGATCTCGTTCTGGAACACGACGTGAGTGTTGGGGTCCAGGAAACGGAGGTTGCCCCGCAGCCAGTTTTTGGCCGTGGCCTCGGCGATCTCCCCCACGGGGATGCGCACCCCTTTGTACTCGTAGGTGGCGCGATCGCCAAAGATGAGGCGCATCGGCTCGTCCACCGTGCCGCCGCCCAGAGCAGGACTGGTGCCGCCAGCCACCAGGAGCCCTTTGTCAATATTGTGATGCAGGATGCGCCCAAAATGATCCATATAGGCACGGCACAGCTCGACGCTCACGCCGTCCATGATCGCGTCGCAGATCGAGTCGGGATGGCCGACCCCCTTGCGCTCCACCAACTCGGTGGGTTGCTCCTCCATCGGCAAGTTGGGCACTGCCTCGACAAAGATATTGCGAGATTTTTTCTTCTTTGCCATCGATTCACTCTCCTTGATTTTTCAGATCATACGGATACCGACTATTGGTACTCTTCGAGCAACGTCTTGGCTTGTTTTAGATCCAGCGTATCGAATCCCTCGGTGAACCAGCCGTAGGTCTCGGCCAGGAGCTGTCGGACCTCCTCTCGCTTGCCTCGCCTTTGCCACAGATGACACAGAATCATCACCGCTCGCAATTCCCACGATTTGGCCCGCTGGCGACGGGCGATCTCGATGGCCTGGCACAGACAATCATTTGCCTCAGCTTGATCATCCTCTCCTAGCATCAGCAACAACTCCCCTTTGCGCAGATAAAGGTCTGCCTCAAAGTGACGCTCACCAGTTTCCTCCACCAGCGCCAGCGCCTCCGCTATCACACGTAGCCCTTCTTCGCTCTCTCCTGCATTTCTACAGGCCTCGGCAAAACTGGCAAGCTGCTGTGTGTGGGATGCAATGATGCCCACAGATTTGCACGCAGTCACCCCCTCGCGCAGGCTGGCGAGACCTTCTTTCATCCGCCCCAGTTCCGTTAACACTCGACCTTTCACACACATTCCCCAGGCCTGGTACAGTGCAAACCCCTGCTCTTCCCAAAGTTGCAACAACATCTCCGCTTCTTCCAGTGCGGCTTCGTACCGCCCACAGCGCAGATGAATGACACAACCGGCGATGCCCAGAGCAAAACCCAGGCTGTAAGGGTGATCCAATTCACGCGCCAGGGTGATCACCTCGCTGGTTCGTCGTAGTGCCTGATCTGGATACCCCAGGAACCACAAAATCCAGCTTAAATATGCCAGGCAGGTCACCTTCAGGTCCTGTCCGATGGGAATGGCCAGAGAATGGTGCTGTTGCGGATCGTAGCCAGAGAGACCATGCTCGAGATGGACCTTGGCTCGTGTGAATTCTCCCAGATACAGCAGGGATATCCCCAACGTCGCGTGGGCCACGGCCATCTGTGCCGGATCGTCCATCTGACGGGCGAGTGTGATGAGTTGCTCTGCCAGATCGAACGCCTTCCGATGTTTTGCCCGTGGCATATCAAAGCTCCATTGCAGAAGCAGCGATTGAAAGATATCTGACGCTTTGCCGATCTGCCGGCACAGTTCGCGGGCGCGGGCGTAGGCGCGGCCTCGTTCTGGCGCTCCATAGCTCTTGAGCGCCTGAAGCGGCGTACCCAGCGCGATTTGCAGCGCCAGCTCTCGCCGGGCGCGCTCGGGCGAGTCCGGCTGGGTTCTGAGCAACTCGATTCCTCGCGTGTAGTGTGCGATGGCCTCTTGATGGGCGGACATCCGCACGGCTCTCTTCCCTGCCTGGAGCAGGTAGTCTGCCGCCTCGTTCACCATACCCGCCGCCTCAAAGTGACGGGCCAGGTGTACGACCACGGCTGGCGAAACGGCGCCAGCTTGAGTCTCACTCCCCTCGTACAGCGTTTCCAATGCACGTCCCACGGCCTCGTGCAGGCGCGCTCGCTCTACCTCGTCCAGGCGATTGTACAGGTATTTCTGGAACAGGTAATGCCGGAAGCGATAGCGGGACAACCGCTGCCCGTTCAACCGTTGCAGGCTCTGGGCCACCACCAGGCGATGTTGCTTGCTCAGCGCGCCGCTCAATCGCCGTGCGATCTCGCCTTCGTCAAGTCCTTGCACGCGAGCTATCACCTCGACGGTGAAATCTCCCCCCTCCACGCTGGCCGCTTCCAACGTCGTCTGCCATTCCTCTGGCAATCGGCCAAGGCGCTCTGCGATGACGGCTTCCACCCGCGCCGGAAGTTTCCCCCAATCCAAGGTTGGCCCCTCTATCCATCGTCCCGTCTCGTCCCGTACCAGATCGCCCCGCTCTTGCAAGCCCCGCAGCAACTCGACGGTAAAGAGTGGATGGCCGGCGGTATGTTGATAGAGCGTCTCACGGAACGCGGCGCTCAGGCGATTCGGCTCACTATCCAGAAAGGTCTCTACAAACTGCCGCCCGTCAGCCTGAGCCAGATCCACCTGGATGTCCCCAAAATCGCGTTGGAATTCGTTGATGATCGGTTCCAGAGGATGACGTTCTCCGCTGCGTCCCAGCGCCACTTCTCCCGGCCGGTAGGCGCCTGCGATCAGAATGCGCTGGCCCGCCAGCCGTCGCCCTAGGTGAAAGAGCAGGCTGATGGAACCGGCGTCCGCCCACTGCAAATCATCCAGCACGAGGATTAACGGATGTCGGTGCGCCAGGCTTTGCAACACTCTGGTGATCTGCTCGAACAGATCCGCCTGCTGTAGATCGGCCTGGAGCGCCGCGCGTTGCACCAGGTCTTCCAGTCGGGTGCGCCAGATCGCGCCTGGAGGCGCAAAAGCCTCCACGCGCAGCGCCAGGGCCGCTCCGGGTACAAAGAGGTTGATCAAGTTCGGACCGGCGTCCACCAAAGCCTGCACCGCATCGGGCAGAGCGGCCCACAGACGAAGGGCGTGTTCGCGCGTGATGGCGCCGCCCGCCCGCTTGGCCTCGATGTCGCCGGTGAGCAGTTGCACGATCTCGCGGAAGGGCAGATAAGGGTCGCCGATGCCGGTGTGCGCGTTGCAGCTTCCACTGACCGAGACAACACCGCCGTGCGTTTCCATAGTCCGCCGGATGAACTCATTCACCAGCGCAGTCTTGCCGCTGCCCGCGTCGCCGGTGACGAAAACCACCCGGCCATGGCCCGCAAGCGCCACTTCGAGAAACTCGTCCAGTTGGGCCAGTTCGCGCTCCCGGCCCACAAATGGAGAGAGAGAGGGAGAGGGGGGCAAGGGAAAGGGGAGCATGGAGGAGTCTCTCTGTCTTTCTGTTTCCTTGTCTCCCAGTCTCCCGTTGCGGATGCTCTCGTACAGCGCCGTGGTCTCTCGCGTAGGCTCAACGCTCAACTCCTCGGCCAGCAGACGGCGGCAGGTCTCGTACTGGGCCAGGGCGGCGCTCCGTTGGCCGCTGAACGCAAGCAAGCGCATCAACTGTTGGTGAGCTTCTTCTTGCCAGGGTTCCAGTTCGAGTTGTCGCCGGACGCAGTGTTGGGCCTGTTCGTATTCGCCGCGCTGCTCGTGAACCGCTGCCAGGCGGTCAAGCGCGGATAACATCTGCCGACCGAGCTGCTCTCGTTTGAACAGCGCCCATTCCTCGAAAGCGGGGCTATCCCCGACGGAGAATCCCTCCAGAAAAGAACCTCGGTACAGAGAAACAGCGAGTTGTAAGCTGCGGACTGCCGATTCGCTGACCCTTCGGCCGCGCTCAGGGCAGGCTCGCCGATTCGCTGACTCGCTGATTCGTTTCTCAAAGACCTCCACATCGAGGGTGTAGTCGCTTTCCCGATTGAACTGGAGCGTGCGGCGCGTGATCAACAGGAAAGGGGGATCCGCCTCGCGGTCGCCGATACGGTTGCGCAGATTGTAGAGAGCGTAGCGCAGGTTGGCAAGGGCGCTCCGCTTGCCTCGCCCGGGCCACAGCAGTTCGGCCAGCGCCTCGCGGCGATGCACGCGATCCGCTTCGACGGCCAGGTAAGCCAGCAGCACTCGGACTTTGTTGGATTCAAAGTCTGTGACCGGTTTCTCATCCAGCGTCACCTGGAAGAGTCCCAGCAAAGAGAGCGAGAGACGAGCCATCCTTTGTCCTTTGATACCTTTGATAAAGTGGAGCGCGATCTCGTATGATAGCATTATATAATATCGGGGGAGAATGATCAACTCCCCACGTTTTCCCCACGTTCTCCTCTACGTTCGGTTGGTATAATAAACATGGTATGTATTTTTCACGATGTCATTAGTACACAATGAGATTTCATCGATTTACGTCATTCCGAGCGACCAACGGAAGTCGAGGAATCTCCGCGGATCGTTGTGTCCGCGAAAACGGAGATTCCTCGACTCCACTACGCTCCGCTCCCTTCCGCTCGGAATGACGAGCGCCTCAAAGTCTCGTTGTAATATTAGGAGCAACTGTGACCACCGAGCAACGACGTTATCTCGCCTACATGCTGCGCCTGTGGGAGGTCAGCAACGATGGACAGTTGGACTGGCGGGCTTCGCTGGAAAGCCCCCACACCGGCGAGCGCCACGGGTTCGCCAACCTGGAGGCGCTTCTTGGGTTTCTAGAGGAAAAGGCGGAAAGGACGCCCACGGATTCAGAGGGCAACACAAAAAAGGAGGATTGAGCGATGCACGCGAAACGTGAAATCAACAGGGGAAATCATGCTTTGACCAACCGTTTATCTGCACAAGGAGGTGCAAAGATGTGGTTCGACAAGATCAAGCTAATGGCTCAAATAATCGGTTTTATCTGTATCGGCCTGCTGGCTATTTACGGCGGCGTGGTCGCGGCGACCGGCGGGCCGCCCGCCTGGGCCGCCGGCGCTGCTGCGCCTGGGGCCATTACGCCCCCATACATCAGCTACCAGGGCACGCTGCGCGACGCCAGCGATAACTTGGCGAACGGGACTTACAATATGGAGGTCGCGATCTGCCAGAACGCGGACGGCAGCGGCCAGATCTGGAGCGAGACCCACAACAACGTGGAGGTGCGCGAGGGCCACTTTAACCTGCTGCTGGGCGAGAGCGCCGCGCTTTCGCGCGAGGACTTTGTCGATCCCAGCCTCTACGTCGAGCTGACGGTGGACGGCCAGGTGATGACGCCGAGACAACGCTTCGCCGCCGTGCCCTACGCCATCTCCGCCACCTATGCCACCAAGCTCAGCGCGCCCGACGGCGACCC
>DAOTUB010000082.1:0-12824 GCA_034437455.1 Anaerolineae bacterium
ACTGCCCTCAACAAGAAGGCAAAAAAAAGACCCCTCGTTTGGGCGAGGGGTTTATCCCGAACCAGGTGAGTGCGCACCCAGCCGGATGAAGTTATAGTAACACAGACACGCCACTGGGTCAAATGACCGGGGTGGCGTTTTTGTTTTAGAGGGACGAGGCGCCGTTTAGAGCGCCAGGCCTTGGGAGTGGATATGCAAAACCTGCATCGTTGCATCGTTGACCATTACGACCGCGAGGAGCTGAGGACGCTGTGCTTCGAGCTGGGCGTGAAATTTGACGCGCTACCCGGCGACGGTACGGCGGCCAAGGCGCGGGAGCTGATCCTCTACTTGGCCCGTCGCGGTGAACTAGAAAAGTTGCTGGACACGCTGCGCCAGGGTCGGCCCGAGGCGTTCGACGCGGCCGGATTGGGTGACGTCGCGGTGGATGATCTGTACGACGCCTTGCCGGACTGGAAGGAGCGTGCCGACTCGCCCGACCGGCGCGCGCTGGACGTGCGGGAAGCGCAGATTGGCGTCCTTGGCGATCACGCCCGCGTTGAGGGCGGGATACACTATCAAAACAAAGTCGGCATCGCTATCGTCGCCGAGCAGCTCACGTTGGGCATCCGCTCTCTGCCTTACAACTATGCCGCGCGCATCCGCAATTTTCTCACCGCTTACCTGGGCACATCAGGGCAGCCGGCGGCGTTGCACGGCGATCAAGTGCCGGGGAGCGCCGACACGTCAGTCGAGATGTGGCGCGGCTCTTGACCGACAGGCTGTGCTTGCTAGTGATCCTTCCTGGACAGCGCCGACGAGGCCGGAGTGGGCGTCATTTCTAGCCCCTTCCGACAATCTGATCCTTTGTGACACGCAAGCCTCACCTGTAGACCTAAGGTGCTTTTATGGAAACCATGATCAGTTTAGTTCCTGATGTGCTGGGTGGGGACACTCAATCTGTAGAAAGATTCTATTCAATCATCAGCAATGTCCCACCAGCCGAAAAATATATGCTTGATATGAGTGCAGTGAGATTCGTAAAACCCTATGGTGTCATTGCCCTGGTCATTGCCGCCCGTGGTCTCTCTATGTTGTCCGGTCAGCAGGTCCATTTGAGCAATACCTCAGACAAAGTATATCTGTACCTGCACCGTATGAACCTTTTCCAAATCGGCAGCGATTGGCTACAGGCTGCCGACACTTTGGGCCAAGAGTGGTCTCGCAATCCCCAAACAGCGAATTTACTGGAGTTGACAGTAATCACCGGTCCCAGCGATGTGGAACTCGTGATCTCTCGGGCCGAGCGTATCTTCTCCCGCTGGCTGCTGGTCCCCAACCTGAGAAATCTGCTTAATGTCCTCAGCGAGCTGTGCGCCAACATCTATCAGCACAGTGGAGACCGTTACGGATGCGTGTTGATTCAAAAGTACGAATCCTTCAAGCGTGACCAAGTGATTGTTAACCTGGCTGTAGGGGACTTGGGATGCGGAATTCGCGGCAGCCTGGTTGCCCGCCACGGCGAGATTGGCCGAGAACCGCTCGATTATTTACGCGAAGCGATGGGCGGCCGGACCTCTCGCCACACTGATCGGGGTGGACTTGGCTTGCGTCGGGTAGAACAGATTGCCGCTTCCGAAGGTGGACACCTGTGGCTTCGTTCGGAAACGGCAGCTATCTTCAGCCGAGGTCCAGGCAAAGCAAAAGGACATCGGGACATGGCCCTGGTCCCAGGGACCCAGGTTGCTGTAGAGTTCCACGCGCCATTGTGTCCTTGACATTTCTTTTCGGTTGGATTATAATTTTAACTAGCTGTTCACTGGAATTCAGTGAACGGTCACGAATGCCAAGTGAAGCCACAGAAAGGATGAAAAGATGGAATCTTATGATATGTCCTTGCTCGGTTCCGAACTTGGTCTTATGGAGCGCTACTTTCTCACGAGAGACAAGGGCGAACAAGCATATCTTCTTCTGGCGGCACGCCTTCAAGAAGTACCCGAGGGTCAGCCTCTGGTGCTTGTTTTCCCACCAGATCAACTAATGGACAGTTCCTTCGCCGATGAATCCGTCGTGCGTTTAGGCGAGGGGGTCATCGCAAGCGAATTCGGGGAACGCTGCGTCTTATTGGAGGGGTTAACCGATGACTCGATTGCTAACATCAACGCCACCATCAGTCTGCGAGGTCTTAAACTTGCCTTCCTAGCTGTTGAACATACCGGCGCCTGGCAACTCATTGGCCAGTTAGAGCCAAGCCTCAAGGAAACGCTAGAGATTGTGGCCAGCCGGAGTCGGCTGACGGCTCCGGAGTTAGCGGATCTAAAAGGCCTGGCTATTAATAGCGCCAGTAATCGTCTGAAACGTTTGTATGATCAAAGACTGCTTCGGCGTGAGCATGAAATTTCAGACAAGGGCTTACAGTACATTTACTATTTCTGGCAGTGGATAGAAACGAAACCGATCTAACAAAAGTATAGGAGAAGATAGAGAATGGTTACTCAAAAACAGTTCAAGGACTTTTTGCATGATATAGAGCCAAGCTCCACTACGAAGAAAAAGGCAAGCGCTGCGCATACCACCCTCAGAAAATTCCTGCGGGAGCACACCACCTTCAGCGAGTTCCACGTAGACACTTTCCTTTCTGGCTCTTACAGGCGTGACACAGCGATTAGACCCGTTACCAAAGAGGGCGAAGAAGAGCGCCCTGACGTGGACATCATCGTGGTGACCAACCACACTCTCAACGACGAGCCCAAGGACGTACTAAACTTATTATACCGAACCTTGAAGGAAAAGTACGACGATATACGAAAGCAGGCCCGATCTGTGGGGATTTCGACGGCAAGCGCGGACATGGATGCCGTGCCAATTATTGCCCCGCAGGGTATGGAAGGCACGCTCTACATCCCCGATAGAAAATTGTCGCAATGGCTAGTGACCAACCCACCGCGTCACACTTCCTGGACAACTGAGATCAATCAGGT
Organism: Anaerolineae bacterium; assembly: GCA_034437455.1. Lineage (GTDB taxonomy): Bacteria > Chloroflexota > Anaerolineae > B4-G1 > B4-G1 > DAOTUB01. The sequence goes on from DAOTUB010000082.1 coordinate 2,961, forward strand.
CAGCGGGGGGCGGTTCAAGCCGCTGGTAAAACTGATGAAGTGGTGGCGCAGAGAAAACCCAACAGTGTCCAAACGTCCCAAGGGATTTGTAATTGAGTGCATCGCGGCCGAATGTATGGATTTTGAGGAAACCCAGTACGCCGATTTGTTCCTGGGTACACTAGAGGGGATTGTCACCAAGTACGCAATGTATATCGCCGCAGGTAGCTTACCTTTTATCAAAGACCCCGGTGTTCCAAGTAGTTCCGTGACCAGTGGGATGACCTTTGCTGCGTTCGAAGGTTTTTACAACAAGGCCGAGGCGCATGCCGAGCTAGGTCGACGCGCTCAAAAGGAACAAGACCCAGAAAAGGCGCTCACGTTATGGAGAAAAATCTTTGGCCCACGGTTTCCCGCCTCCAGCACAGACAAATCCAACAGTCTCCTCAGTGAGGCTGTCGTACCAACGGGGTCGACATTCCCAGACAAGCCTGTTACTCCTCGCAAGCCAGGAGGGTTTGCGTAATGGAATTTTGGTTCCTTCAGGACATGCAGCGCCTCGCTCTGGAACGGGACGCCATCCGACACTTAGAGGAAACGGCAGAATGGTTGGACGGTACGGATTGGATATTAGATGGTGGGCTTTGTGTTGACGCGGTCATCCGCGCTCATGGGCATAACTATCAAGTCAGAATGTCTTACCCGGCGTTGTTCCCCTCGATTACTCCGATTGTCCGCTCGCAAAATCCCGATGAGCGCTGGTCCAGCCACCAGTACTTGAGCGGCACATTGTGTCTCGAATGGGGGCCGGATACTTGGCACCCCGACGTGACCGGGGCACAGGTATTAGAGAGTGCGTATAAGTTATTATACACCGAGAATCCCTTGGGCTCCAATCAGCACATAGTGGCTCCGTCTCGTCACCGGCTCTCTACTGGCCAAACGCTACGTGGCAGCTATGGACGTTTCTATGTCGGGAATGAGTTGGCCGACTATCTGGCAGGCCTGCCTGCCAAGACCAGTGGCCTGCTAGAGTTCTCGATTCAATGGCAAAGCAAATCCTTTCTTGTGTTCATTCAGCAGGTCCAACCCAAGGGAGCACAGGCTTGGAACGATACCTCTATTCCATCAGGCGTGAGTGCCACCGAAACAACCAAGGGCGCGGTAAAGCATGGCGTTTTCTTCAAGACTAACCTTGATTCCAACGTCATTAGCGGGATCAAGAGTATGAAGGAAATAGAAGATGCACTAGAGCGAGCCGGACATAGAATTACCTCACTTACAGGTGAGGGGGATGTCAATGTTATGGGGTTGGAGCAACCACCCCTTGGGGTACTGCTTTTGGACTCTGCGAATGAGCCGTACTTCTTTTTGCTACTTGATTTGAAGGAAGATATAGCCCTACGCTTGGAGCCTGTTCGATCTCACAGACCAACCGAATTGCATCCTCGCATACCTGCTGATTTACAAGCATTATCCGGCAAATCAGTCGGCATTGTCGGTCTGGGATCTGTGGGAAGCAAAATGGCCCTCTCGCTCGCCCGTACAGGTATATTCCGCTTCCTGCTCGTAGACGAGGACATCTTTCTTCCCGAGAATGTCTGTCGTCACGTCCTGGACTGGCAAAACATCGGGGAGCACAAGGTAGACGCCGTAGCGGAAATGTTGCTTCGCATCGCTCCCGATATCAAGGTTGATGTGTCTTATCTGTATCTTACCGGGCAAGAGTCGACTGCGAGTCTAAGCGGTGCATTAAACAAACTGGGACATTGCGATTTGCTTATTGATGCTACTGCAGCTCCCCGTGTGTTCAATCTCACATCTGCCGTAGCTACAACCTATGAGCGCCCTTTGGTGTGGGTTGAAGTGTATGCCGGGGGCATCGGGGGTATGGCCGCTCGAAGTCGCCCGGGGCGTGATCCTGACCCGCACACAATGCGGGCGGCATACCACCATTTCACGTCTGAAACACCAGCCGCCGATTTGGTTACTACTCGCGATTACGCGGCGGAGAATGCTGACGGCGACGTTCTGTCTGCTTCTGATGCGGACGTGGGCATCTTGGCCTGTTGTGCAACGCGTCTGGCGATTGACACTCTGCTCGAACGAGAGCCATCAATGTTCCCACATTCAATGTACCTAGTCGGTCTGGCACGATCCTGGATTTTCAAAGCCCCTTTTCATACCGTTCCAATCGAAACCGATCATCTGCCTCATCGGGAGCAAAGTACCGATCCGGTATCGAACGAAGTATTGTCGGATAACATAACGTTCATTTCCAATCTTCTGGAGAAGCAACCCAGTGCAGATTCTTCTTCCTAGTGAAGTCGAGCAGCAGATTGTGGCAGCGCTGAAACAAGCTGGGCAGCGAGAAATCGGTGGCATATTGATGGGAGAATGTGTTGCAGATGCCGTCTACCGGATATGTGACCTCACCATCCAACGCCATGGGGGGAATTTTGCATCATTTGTGCGCCTAATCCAAGGAATTCTTGATCCGTTGAACAGATTTTTTCGCGAAACAGGCTACAATTACACTCAGTTTAACTACTTGGGCGAGTGGCACTCTCATCCCGCCTTTGACCCTAAGCCAAGCAGTCTTGACTGCGGAACAATGTGGGCGATCGTAGAAGATCCAAAGGTAGGTGCTAACTTTGCAGTTTTGATGGTTGTCCAGCTGGACAAGGCCGACCGGTTAGAGGGCACAATGACCGTATTCTTACCAGGGCGCCGGATGTTCGAGGGTAAGTTGATACGAGAAGGGGCAAAGACATGACCGATTTCAATGTCAAGACTCCATCACTGCTGGAGCCGGAGGCACGTGGAGGAGACACCGCTGAAGGCGGATTCTCATTCCAAGAACAAGTTGTGCTCTCTCGGATTCCCATGTGGCTCGCTCAAGACGGCTTTTCGGCTATGACTCGTGAGTCAATTGGCGACACTGAGGCCAAATTCTTTGTCCCTGGACGTGGTTTCATTTTGGAACTCGTGGAAGCAAAAAACCACTCACTTGCACCTTCCGAGTTTTGGAATGAGATCAAGCGATTTCAAGAGATAGATGCCGGAAGCCCAGGAACCTACCGTTGGTTTATCCTCGCCTCGATAGGACTCTCCCAGGACCTCAAGCCCTTGATTAATGGCCTGCGACGCGTAAGAGATCCTTACAGTTTTTATCAGGATGGTTCTGCCATAAAGAACAACTCGTTTGAGGACTATGTCCAAGTCGTCAAGAAATCCGGTCATACAGAGCAGGAGGCCCTCTTTCTATTCGAGAAAGTTTTGATGGAGCTGGACTGGAGCATTGCGCAATCCCACGGTGAAGCGTTATTCAGACAATCGCTGGTCGATCACTTGCCAGAGTATCAGGATCTGCCAAGCAGGATTATAGGGGACATCTACACTAACCTGGGCACGTTCGTCCGAGATCACAAGAACCAACCTATAACCCGAACAGAACTAGAAACAAAACTGCAGGAGAAATTGCTCCCCGATCAGCTTCCTCATCTCCGTCCAGTGTCAATCTTTACCTCGACACAAGATGAAAATGACTACCAGATTCCTGGTCTACGCTTTGCCTGGGTGCCATTCTTTGGTGGTGAGACTCGTTCGTTTCCCCCAGTCGAGAGATGGAATCAACAATTGCTCGGCGAGTTGGAAGAAACTCGTGCCTGGATCGTAAGTTATCGAGACACCAGGCGAATCAGACTCACGGGAAACCGGCGCCTATCAGCATCGTTAGCAATCGGCTCAGTTTTTTCAGCCGTTGCAGGTTTTTCAATAGAGATGGATTACCGTGGACAATCGTGGGCAACAGATACTCACCCTTCTTCTGACACGCCCAGATATCCTTTAATCTATACGATTATTGGAGATATAGGAGAACGTCTCGCGGTTAGCGTGGGTATCCTTCGGGATATCGCCTCTGAGGTAAAAGACTATTTGAGACGGCACGGGTTGGCAGATATGCCAATACTTCACGTAAAGGGAGAGCAAGCCATCACCTCACCGCAGCAAGCCAATATTGCCGTCAGAGCTATTAAGGATTCGATTTCTGAGGCTCTGATCCGCACTGGGAGCAAGCAAATAGACCTCTTTTTTGCCGGGCCAGCCTTCCTCGCTCTCTTTTTGGGACATCGCTTGAATGCTACAACTTCAATTCAATGCTACGAGTGGGTTTCAACGGGCTGTTACGTCCCGACTTGTCGATTGTTCTCGAAAACCATTGATCCGGAATAGGCTCATGACTAACTCCGGTAAACTTGATTTGGAGTACGCAGACGCCACGCATAACAATCATTAGAGCCAAAGGGGGAGGTGAATGACTATGGCACCACTTATTGATCAACTGGACAAGTATATCTTCTCCGGTGTTCCTAGCAACGCAGCTTGGGACCTGATCAAGATAGCTTGGGAGAAGGCTAACCAACGTGGCTGGGAAGACCTCTACCTAGATGCTTTTGGAGCAGCTTTAGCAGATGCACGCCCACACCTGGTAAAGTACGCTGACGGCGAAATATCGCTCGATCGGGAGACCCTGTACCGTGTACTGCATCAGGATTTGGGTGCGGCTGTCTCAGCAATGCCGCTGAGTGCACTCACTGATGAGCAGTTTACCAGAGTGCTGGCAGGCGCGCTAGCTGATCGTCAAGCTCTACTCATCGGTGGGCACAACTTGAGTCAAGACGATTATGCCCAGTTGGTCGGCAACTTGGTACGTCAGGCAGCGGTGATATTCAGGACATCAATGACGCAGAACACGGCTGCTTTTCAGCAGGCGATGCTAGGCGAGGCGCTGGCCAACCAGGCATTAGTGCGTGATGCGCAGGCTTACTTGGCCGATAAGTTTGGACTGATTCTGGGTGAACTGGAGGATATTGGAAGAAAGCTAGATTTTGTAGTTGAAGCGACCTCACCTGCCAAGAGTCTACTCACCATAGAGGAATTTGCTGCTAGAGCCGAGTGTTCAGCCCTCGTCAGTCACCCAGAAGTAATAGTGGGACGAGAGCAACTACTCGATGAGATATCAGCACAATTGGCGGGACTATTCCGCATCATTATCCTGCACGGTCCCGGTGGAGCTGGTAAAACTCGATTGTTGCTAGCCCTGCCAGGAATTGTTCCGGAAGGCGTCCAACTCTGGTACGCCCGCACAGGGGCCGAGTCCATCGAACGCGATCTCGCTGCCTTGGATCAAAACCAGCAACACGTCATCGTCATAGACGACGCACACCGCTTTGACCCCCTACCCCAATTATGTGAAGTGTTGGTTAACCCTGATTTTGCTGGCAAGGTCAAGATCGTCCTGTCCACACGCAGTGTATTCAGTGCATCTGTTGGCTTCTACTTCTCGCAAATACCCGGCGACCAGATCACTGAAGTCGAGGTGGGTTTTCTCACAAACGCCGATATAGATTACCTACTGCAAAATCCACCTTGGAATATCGACGATCAAGGCGTACGCCAGGCGCTTATCGTTGTGGCCGAAGGTAACCCGTTGATCGCCCAGATTGGGGCTGGGCTGGTCCAAAGAGGCACTAAAGTGACTGGCCTTACCCGCGATCAAGTTCTTACCCGTTATTTCGACGATTTGATTCACGATCTAGCTGAGGCTGGCTATGATGAGCACTATGTTGCCTATCTTGAGGTGCTGGCTGGGCTGGGCACCCTTGATCTGAGCAATGAGATACTGCGGCAACGCGTCCAGCAGGTTATTGGCATCTCACAGGTCGAGGAAGAGCGCATCGTCGCCCGTCTGGAGGGGGCGAGCCTGATCGAGCGTTACTGGAAGACGATCAAGATCGCTTCTGAGGTACTGGCCGACCATATTCTATTCAGCCACTTCTTTGACCCCAGGACAAGACGGGCAGATTACCAGAAACAGATCATCGAACCTTTCCTAAATCTGAAACCAAAACAGATTCTGACCAACCTCGCTGAAGCTGAAGTTAAGGGTGAGTCACTAGAAGCTGGCCTGCTGTTGGGTCACAAACTGGACGAACTTTACCGATTGGTTGACAGCGGAAGTAACAGCACTCGTTTGCTGGTGCTCGATTGGCTGGAAAAAGTCGCCTACTTGCGCCCCGATGAGACCCTATTCATAGTCTCTCGGATTGTGGATGGGCCAGAGCAGCCTCCTGAGACCTATCAGGACCGCTGGTGGAGTTCCTACAACCTCACCCACGAGATGGTTCTAAACAAAGCCGTTGACATCGTAAGCCGCACCATCTATCGAGGCGCTTGGCATAATGTCGTGGCCTATCTACACAAACTTGCTCGATATCGACCCGAGGCTGCCGAATACGAGCGGGTTCGAGAAAAGGCTCGTAATGCGCTGGTTGACATCGCTGAATTCAAGCGCCGCAAGCCCTATGCCGTGCAGCTAACCTTGCTCCAACTAATCCCTGACTGGCTAGCATGGGATTTTACTGGCAGTCTGGACTTAGTGTTCGCATTGGTCAAACCTATGCTCAGTATGCAACTTCACGGTGCCGAACCTGATCCGACAAAGCCTTATACGGTCGTCGTTCAACATGGGGTGCTTAATCCCAGCGAATCACTGCGGCAAATTCGGGAGCGAACTCTGGAGATTCTCTATGATGCTTATCGGCAGGCTACTACTATTTCTCAGCGACTAAGGATCGTTCAGATCTTAGAGGGTGCTGCACCTCATTTCCTACCCGATATGCCAGTTCCTGATGAAACACGTGCCTGGTTGCAACCTGACTGTGCGAATACGACTCACTTTTTCTTCGAGACCGTAGTTCCTACTGCAGAATTGCCCGCTCTGGATGCCGTATCGCGGTGGCTGTGGCGGGCCAGCCGTTGGGGGAGTTGCCAAGCTGAGGAGCTTGATCGTTTGAGAGCACAACTTCAAACGCATAATCTCTATCAACTTTATCGTGTGTTGGTTGGGAGTTACAGGTGGGATGAAGCAGATGAAAGGCTGGATTTGCACAAAAGTGGGCAGAGGCGACGAGAAGCGATTGATGATTTCCTAGAGGGCCTTTCCGAAGAGACGCTTGGTCAAACCATACATGACCTGGATACTATTGTTGGTCAAGCACGTGATGCAAACAAAGCTCTTAGTGCTTGGTTCAACTATCTACTCGTGAATCTAGGAGAACGATACCCTGACTTGGCACGCCGAGTTGTAGATCGTTCTCTGGCCTCAGGACTAGCACTCAAACACCAACTTGGTGCTATTATTGCTGGGTTGCGGCGTAGCGCTCACGGTGTAGCCGCGACCTATATTGAGGCCTGGGTTGTTGGAGATGATCCAGTTCTCTGGCTTGAGATTGCACGCAGTTATCGTCTTGTGAATTGGAGTCAACTGCAAGCCCAAGAGTGGGATATTCTGCGCCAACTGGTGACTTACGACTCTTTATCGGTTGATCGCGAAATCCTATGGTTGATCCCACAATTCACCTCATACAATCCAGATTTGACTAGAGACATACTGATGGATTTGGCTGTTCGGGGAGGTGAAGAAATTCTACACATCGTAGCTGAGGTGTTGTCTTGGTCCGACCCATCACAAGAAGGCTACGTGGTTGAGTTCGTGGACCCACAAGATTATCTAGACATCGTCCAGAACTTTGAGCGACTTCCTTCACTCGACTTCCACGTCGAGCGATGCCTGGATAGACTGGGTAAGATTGAGCCAATGCAGGTGATTGACCTCATCGAGCGACGTATCACTGCAGTCCAAGAAGGTTGGGCGGAAAGTAGTCGCTATGATGCCGTCCCTTTCCAATTCTCTCGTGCAACGGATAGTATTCGATCCAGTCCTCAATACCTCGACGTGTTGCGTCGAGTGCGGGACTGGATGTTGCGTGATGGTTCCTGGTTTCTCATTGAGACTCCTCGCGTATTAAAGGAGATTTCCGGCGGGCTAGGTGCCTCGCTCTATGGTGTGCTGATGGAGTGGGTCAAGTCAGGGGATACCCAAAAGTTGTACGCAGTGGCTGGTATTCTGCAGGAGTTCAACTCTGGTCAGTCCTTTTACGACTTGTGTCGTGAGATCATTTGCCGCGCCGACGACGAAGCCGTGCTTCGCTCGATTGCTGCCGCAATCGGCAGCACACCAAGCGTTATTGGAGGGCCAATGTCCAACTTTTCCAAGCGTCGCTCTGAAGAAATCTCTCCTTGGCTAGAAGATGATGACTTGCGCGTGCGGAGTTTCGGGCGTCGGATGCAGCAATCCCTACAAGAAAGGATTGAACGTGAGCAAGCTGAAGAAGAGTTCGAACGGCGCAACTGGTAGTTCGTATTTGCTGACTGTGGCGCTAACTGTTACCACTTGCTCTCTGCACTGGCTTCTTTTTAATTCTCTGACAGCCTATCTCTCCTCGATGCGAGATGTATGGCACAAACTGGCCGGATTATACTATGAGCAGGAAACCTGGCCCCAAGCGCGGGTCGCGATTGAGGAGGCGTGGCAGGTCGCGCAAGGTTTCGCCAGTGAATCATTGGCAAGCCCAGGTACTGTGGCTGCTGGGAGAAATTGCCCTGGAGTGAGGCGGTTTGGAAACACAGCCCCCCGCCAAGCCACTGCAAAATACCACCTCATCTACTGCAGTGCAAAGTTTCACGTCACACCACCCGTCTCAGAATTGGCAGGTGCTCTCTCGCGCAGCCCAGGCGTTGGGTCAGTCCAATGACCCGCGCGCGTTCGACGCCTTGATCGCGGCGTTTGATGACGCGCATTGGGGGGTGCGCCGTGAGATTCCAGCCGCGTTGGCGCGGCTTGATGGTGCGCGCGCTGTTGAGCACCTGATCGGAATGCTCAAGGACGACGACGCGCAGGTGAGACAGAAAGCGGTGATCGCCCTGGGTCTGGGGGACGGTGCTCCCGAAGCTGTCTCTGCTTTGGCGAAAGCCAGAGCGGATGAGCACTGGCTGGTACGCAGCACAGCCACCGAGGCCCTAGACGGGCTGTTGGGCAAACTGAGTGTAGACGAGCTAATCCAAGCACTGACCGAAACCAGCGATGACCCAAATATGCGCTGGAAGGTGGCGCGGGCGTTTTCCGAGAGTGGCGCCCAAGCTGTGCCGGCGTTGGCCCAATCTCTCGGCGCGGAGAATTGGGAGGTGCGGCTAGGTGTGACACTGGCACTAGGCCATATCGGCGGCCCGGAAGTCGTAGGCACGCTGATCCAGGCACTCACAGATGAGCATTGGGAAGTCCGCCGCGAGGCCGCTGCGAACTTGGGTGTCCTCGGTTGCATCAGTCAGGACGCCATAGACGCACTGATGGAAGCGGCGGAAAACGACGATGACTGGGCCGTGCGCGATGCGGCAAGGGGCACGCTCCATCTCATCACCAGCGGCGTAAGCGAGCACTGAGGGAAACACTCAAAATCCGGTCATAGAGGATCACAAAGGCCCTGGACGCGATGCCAGGGCCTTTTTTTACTCGGCGCCCAGGGCCAGGCAGCGGTGCCGGTGTTGGCACAGCTACTCGCCAGTGATTCACAAAAGCCGGGCCAAAGCCAAAACCAAGCACGTCGCTCTTGTTCTCTGTAAAGCCCCTGTTATCCGTTCGTTGTCCGCTTCGCTTCTCTGTCCTTCTTGCTATCATCTGTTCCTCTCATCATCATGTCGCGTTTGTTTCGTTTTACTCTGAAATTCGACCACTTTTCTATCCAATGTTTCGTTTGTTTCGTTTGCCTCTTTTCCACCCCACATCCTCAACCCCTTTTCCCTATAATAAAGACACATTGATCAAAAAAACAACCCAGACCTGAAGGAGCAACCAATGTACCAACAAGCCGATGAACTAGCCACAATCATTCAATTCATTGCTATCGCTATCGTCGCTCTCATTCTCTACCTGGCTATCTCTACTCTGGTCGGCAGCATCTCTCAAACCCTCTCCCAAATCCA
>DAOTUB010000083.1:0-2504 GCA_034437455.1 Anaerolineae bacterium
ACGCCGCCGACGTTGCCGCAGTGGGGACAAGGGGCGGCGTGTATGGCGCCTTGGCGGATGCGGTCGGCGAGGTCGGGGCGCTCGGCCAGGTCGACGATGAGAAAGATTTCGAGGTCGACGGGTTGGCCGCAGTTGGGGCAAGAGGCCTGGGCGGTTTGGGCGTATGATCTGGGCATTGGGGTCTCCTTTAGCGATAAAGCGAATCAGCGTAATGAGCGAATGAGCGGGGAAGCGAATCAGCGATAGGTGGTATCAAAAAGGGGTTCGTCGTCTACATATTGCGCAGCCAGCGCTCTTGCAGGAATAGGCCCAGGCCCGCGAGGATTTCGATGAACCATTCCACCACGGGGACGGGCTGGCGCCCGACGATGGTGTTGTTGCAATGGCTGTTGCCCCGGGGTTTGGCAATTATGACAAAGATTTTACGGGGTGCATAGCCGAAACGACGGGAGAATGTGTTTCTGATTCTTCAATATGGTTGTTCTGCAAAAGCCGCTTCGTAAATTCCTGTTGCAGTTCGAGATAATAATCGACGAGTCGCTGGGGATCATGTCCGTGTTGTTCGGAAATGCGATGGCGCACTTGCCGAATTCTGATGATGGCTGCATCCTGTATTTCACTCATCGGACCCTCCTAACAGTTCCAAAGGCGTCACCAAAGCCGGCACATACAAGCCCAACAACGCATTAACACGGCGGATATGCCCAAATTTATTGGCATTAGCTAAATGACGACAGTTCCAGGTAAGCAAAAAGTCACATTTATGATAAGAGGCCAATGCCAAATGCAGCGCGTCACCTACCGGATCATGCGGCATAACCTGATGCTGAATGTAAGTTTGTACGATCTCGACGATTTCTTGAGTGATCGGTACCAAAGGTAGCGGATTCACCAAAGCTAACACTGCGGACTTGTTCGGATACTCCCCCTGGTTCAACTCGTCTAAAACAGCCACACTGGTTACTGACAAGTATCTCGAGCGCGCTCGTTCCCACCATTGTCGTGTCCAGATCCTGCGCGCCAGCATATCCGGTTCATGACGTTCTTCGTAATAAAAGCTCGGAATTGACGTTTCGATGTAAACCTTTGGTTTCATTCAAATACAATCCTTTTCTTCCCTTAGACTACACGACTTTCTACAAAAAGTCAAACTTTTCTGTTCTTTAATCTGAAGGTGGTCAAATTCCGTTCACACTCCCAGCGCGATTGCGATGGCGGCAATCTCCTTCCCCAACGTCTGCGGGTCCTTGCAGACGTGAAATCCCCAGCGGCCCAGTTGGCCCCAGTTGTTGGCCGCGCTCACCCAGCGCTTGGCGGCCTGGTGCTTGGCGCGGTCCTGTTCGGTCTCTAGCCCCTTGATCTCTAGCACCAGGGTGAGGTCGTTGGCCAGGCGGACTGGGCAGCCGTGGCAGCGCAGGAGGCGCCCGGTAAGGATGAAAACTCACGCGCCGGCCGCCGAATACGTCTGCTGAAAGTTGCTGTCCGAAAGCCAGCTCTTGAAGGCCGGATTGTCACTGTACTGCTTGAATAGCTCGGTGAAATCGGCCATGAGGTCCGTCATCACCCGCTCCAGCGCCCGGTCATGCTCTATGCGAGCATTCTGACGATCAGAGTGCTTGATGGCGTTCTGATAGGCCCTGTCGGCGGCGACTCGGGCCGGAATCTCCTCAGCGATTTCCCGCATGACCTTGTCGGCATCCTTCCAGTCGACGTCGGGGAACATGGCGTTGAATTCCTGGATGATGTGGCTCAGGTAGTCGATCTCGGCCTCTGGGCGCAGTCCCGCGTCGCTGGTCGGGACCGGGCCGATCTCGCCGTCTTGATCCTCGAGCGCAATGTCCAATGTAGACTTGACCTCTACGCGGTAGCTCTCCATGTCAATAGTCTCCAGGATGCCGCGCGAGAGGTCCTCCTCCCTGGGCGCGGGGAGCTTGGGGATCAAAAAGTTGAGAAAGATGGAGAGCTTTTCCCACGAGGCGTTGGAATAGGGCAGAATGGAGGCCAAAAAGTTATAGGTGCGGACAAACGTCTTGGCCTTGCCCTTGAACGCGACCTGACCATCCTCATCGAGGTCCTGCAGGTAGCGGGCGACGCAGGCATCGAGGATCGGGTCGAGGCGCTCGCGGGACTCGCCGCCGATGTAGCGGGCCGCCAGTCGCTCGACCTGTTCCCAGGCATAGACCTGGTAGCCGTCGAGATCGCCCTTGAGGTCGTGGAGTTTGTTGGGGTCGGTCTCTTGGCTGAGGATGGTGGTGCAGTAGTAGGGTTCAAAGGCCTCACGGATGGCGTCGGCGTCGTTAAAGAAATCCAGGACGAAGGTGCTGTGCTTCTTGGGATGGGCGCGGTTCAGACGGGAGAGGGTCTGCACCGCCCGCACGCCGGAAAGCACCTTGTCCACGTACATGGTGTGGAGCAGGGGCTCGTCGTAGCCGGTCTGGAACTTTTCGGCGACGACGAGAAAGCGATAGGGGTGCTCGATGAAGCGGTCGGCGATGTCTTTGCTG
>DAOTUB010000084.1:0-2702 GCA_034437455.1 Anaerolineae bacterium
AGGTCGCCCCGCAGACCGCGTTCAGGGCAAAGTTGAGCAGTGGCCAGTCGGCAATGGCGTCAGAGCCGTCTTTCATCCCTTCTGTCTCACGGTTAGGGCTGGCCACCGAGCCGCCGTCCAGGTGGTCACGGCCGATGACAATGGGCGCGCTGACCTCACCGCTGGCGACCAGTTCATTGAAGTGCAATCCCGCCCGTGCCCGTTCGCCGTAGCCCAACCAGCAGATACGAGAGGGAAGCCCCTGGAATTCCACCCGCTCGCGGGCCAGTTTGATCCAACGTGCCAGCGCCTTGTCCTCAGGGAAAAGTTCTAGGATCGCTTCATCGGTGCGGTAGATGTCCTCGGGATCACCGGAGAGAGCCACCCAGCGGAAAGGCCCTTTGCCCTGGCAGAATAGAGGACGGATGTAGGCGGGAACGAAGCCGGGATAGGAAAAGGCGTCCTTGACTCCCATATCGTAGGCACGCTGGCGCAGGTTGTTGCCATAGTCAAAGGCAACCGCACCCCGTCTCTGGAACTCCAATATAGCTCGGACGTGTTCGGCCATGGATTCCATTGAGCGCCGCTTCAACTCGCGCTCGCCATCTTCTGTCTGGCGTAGAGCTTCTGCTTCCTTCTCCGACATACCTGTGGGGATGTACTTGAAAGGATCGTGAGCCGGTGTTTGATCGGTGATCACGTCGGGAACCACCTCGTACCGGTTAAGCAACTCTGGTAGGACCTGAGCTGCGTTGCCCAACAAGCCAATGGAGAGCGGACGACCCGCCGCTTTGGCCTCTTCCACCCAGGTCATCGCCTCTTCCAGGTTGTCGGTAGCTCGGTCCAGGTAACGGTCTTTTAGACGACGGTCAATGCGCCACTGAGCCACTTCGACGATGAGGCCCACTCCCTCGTTCATCGTGACCGCCAGGGGTTGCGCGCCACCCATCTCACCCAGTCCAGCTGTCAGCACAAACTTGCCTTTGAGGCTGCCCGTCCCAAAGTGCTTGCGGGCAAGAGCGGCCAGGGTTTCGTAGGTGCCTTGCAGGATACCCTGGGTGCCGATGTAAATCCACGAGCCAGCCGTCATCTGACCGTACATCATCAGCCCTTCCTTTTCCCACTTGTCAAAGTTCTCCTGGGTGGCCCAGACAGGGACGATGTTGGAGTTGGCGAGGATGACGCGGGGTGCATCCAGATGAGTGGGAAAGACTCCCACTGGCTTGCCCGATTGCACGAGGAGCGTCTCGTCGGGCTCCATCTCCCGCAATGCCTCCAAGATAGCGTCAAAACACTCCCAGTTACGCGCAGCCTTGCCACGACCGCCATAGACGATGAGCTTGTCCGGTTCCCCGGCCACTTCTGGATCCAGATTGTGCTGGATCATCCGATAGGGGGCCTCAATGAGCCAGTTCTTGCAGGTTAATTCGGTGCCGCGTGGGACTCTGACGGGTTTTCTGTTAGACATAATTTGTTCTCCTTTGTCTTGATAATTTGTAGGATCTCGTCAAAAGGATCAGTTACCTCATCGGGATATGGACCACCTTGTGCATAAAAATCGCTTCCACCGCCTCGTAGGTGCCACTGGGCGGAAAGGGACTTTAGGACTTTTTTAGCACTGGTCGAAGAATCTTTGCTGCAAACAATGATCGAGTTGTTTCCCGCTGTACACAATATCACCCTCCCTTCGTCTTGCAATTGTAGCACTTTTTGTTTGGCAGTCTTTGAGTGCAAGTGCCCCAAATCCAAAAGCAAAACTTCTATAGCACCGAAATGTTGACTAGTTTCCAGTGCTCTTTGAACCTGGAGTTGCGTCAAGCGATCCCGAGATTCGTCCATCACCTCCTGTTGATCAGCCATTTCTCCCACTATCTTGCCCACTTTGCCTGGTATCCGAAGGACATCATCCACCTCCAGAGTTTCTGCTATTTCCAAGGAGGCATTCGCCATATCCAAAGCCATTTCGAGCGCACGCTCGCCAACCTGGTAATAGATATTCTTCTCGCTTATCTTGTATACCTTGAATAAGAAGATCTCCGAAGTGTTCCGAACATGAGTTCCGCCACACTCATCCATACTGAATTCGCCGATCTGGATATGTGCCCTTTCCCCACACATAACTCGACGAACCGGCAGACTATGGGAGATCACCTCGTTTGTCTCCGACTCAATTACTGTAACCTCTGAACAAGTAACCGGTTTATCCATTACAACGAGTCCGCCGTCTATGGATAAATCAGAACGCCACGTAGTCGCCCCGAATCTGTTCAAAAAGCACTTGGAAAATATATGCTGGGCAGTGTGTAACTGCATATGGTAGTATCGTCTCTCCCAATCAACTATACCCTCAACTTTGTCACCCTCCGCAAAGTCACCTGAAACCAGTTCGATTTCGTGATGGACGACGGAGCCAATCTTCCTCACACCGGTTACGTATGCAAGATTCCCCGTTCCCTTGGAAATTTTGCCAAGGTCGCAGGCCTGGTGGCCGCCAGTCGGATAAAAGGCCGTCTGATCTAGAATCAGATTTCCTGGCAAAGTGGAGATGACTCTCGCCTGGAACTGCCGCATGTAGTCGTCTTGCATATACAACAAGATAGTCTTCATCCATTCACCTCATCATCGGGATCTTCAAATCATGCCTGCGTGCCACATCGATGGCTTCCTCATACCCGGCGTCCACGTGGCGGATGATGGCCGTCCAGGGGTCCGCCGTCAACACC
>DAOTUB010000085.1:0-55542 GCA_034437455.1 Anaerolineae bacterium
GATGCTAAAACGGGAATTGCTGGGCGGTAGCGGATGAAGAGTACGTCATCACGCTGGAGACGGGCGATATCGTGCCCGTGATCGAGAACGAAGGGTGGGCGTTGTGGCCCAACTGGTCGCCGGACGGCAGCCAACTGCTGTTCACGATGGGGCCTCTGATTCGGCGCGCAGGGGCAGATTTGCCATACGCCGACCTGTGGGTGTACGACGTCGCCTCTGGCAGGCAGGAGCAACTGACGCTGGGCGAGGGATTTGAGGGTCTGGGGATCTGGTCACCATGAACGAGTCAACCAACGTCCGGCGCACACTCATCTCACTGATCGTGGTATTGGTCGTTGTCCAGGTCGGCATACTGGCTTACCTGTGGACCCTGCTCCGGCCAGCCGCGCCTCAGGACATTGCTGAGCCGGCGCCTTCTCGGCTCCAGTGGTTGTCGGGCGGTGATGAGGCCACGATTACTCCCGACGATACGTCTCCGGCGCCCGCGCCAGAGACGACAGAGGTCGTCGTGGGACCGCTGGTGTCTGCCACGGACCTTACTGCCCTCTCCCGTATGTTCGACGAGGAGCAGGCGTTGGAGCACCTGGCCTATCTCGCGGACGATGCGCGGGAGGGCCGCCAGCCTGGCACTCCCGGCGGGCTGGCGGCTGGCGATTACATCGCCGAGCGCTTTGCCGAATATGGCCTGGAGCCAGCAGGGGTGAACGACACCTACTTTCAGCCCTTTACCGTGCCCTACGGCCAGATCACGTCGCTGCCGGTGCTCACCGTCATCCACCCCGAGGGCGAGACGCTTACCCACACCTACGAGTACCGCGTCGACTATCGCGCCCTCACCGGCGGCTACCTCGGCGCGGGAGAGGGAGAGGGACCGGTCGTCTGGCTGAACGAGTGCCTGCACGACGATTATGCCGGACTCGACCTCGATCTGGTCGGCAAAATTATCCTCTGCCGCTACACCCGCGACCCCGAGGTCTACCGACAGGCCATCGAGCACCAGGTCGGCGGGCTGTTGCTGCTGGATCGCGAGCGAGAGGTGCCCTTCTTCCGGCGGGGCGGTTACCGCGAGACTGCCTGGGTGCCCCAGACCATTCCCGCCTACCTGATCTCTGAGGATGTGGCGCAAGATCTCGTCATCGGCACGGAGTACACGCTCGACGACCTGGGGCTGCGCTTCACCGCCACGCCCCTCGCCGCTACCGCGCGCATCGCCGTGACCACCAAAGAGCAAGACGAGGTCGAGGCCCGCAACGTCCTGGCCTTCCTACCCGGCTCTGACCCTGAACGGCGCGACGAGCTCGTCGTCGTTGGCGCTCACTACGATCACCTGGGACGTGAGCCGGATGGGGCGATCATGAACGGGGCGAACGATAACGCGTCTGGCGTCGTCACGATCCTGGAGATCGCCCGGCTGTGGCAGGCCCAGGATTTTGTCCCTGCCCGCAGCGTGCTCTTTGCCGCCTGGGATGGCGAGGAGCAGGGCTTGTTGGGTTCCCGTCATTATGTAGAGAACCCCACGTATTCTCTCACCCGGACCGTCGCCATGCTCAACCTGGACATGGTCGGCGCGGGCGACGCGCTGAGGATAGATGGAGTGGGGGAGATGGCCGCTCAACTGGAGGCCAGCGCCACGGCCTACGGCGTCACGACCACGATTGAATTTACCGGGCGCAGCGACCACATGCCTTTCTACGATCGTGGGATTCCGGCGGCGATGTTCATCTGGTGGCCCGATGTCTATTACCACACCCCGGACGACACCGTCGAGGTGATCGAGCCGGAGAAATTGAAGGCGGTCGGCGTCCTCTCCTCTCACGCGCTGGCCTCGCTGGCCGAAGGATACGTCGAGCTGGAGCAGGCGGTGGAACGGTTGCAGGCCAGCCTCGCGAGCGGCGACCGCGAAGCGTTCCTCGAAGGACTCGACCCCACCGACGCGGACTTGCGGGCTGTCCAGGTTGCCTGGTTCGACAACCTGTGGTCGCGAGAGTTGGCCAACGGACGCCGTTTGTCCGCAGTGTCCGTCAGGCCCGGCCAGATGCGCGTGGGCGACGGCGAGGCGAGGGTCAATCTTCAGCTCGTCTATCGCTGGGCCGATGCGGCGCATAACAAAGATGCGGCGCATAACAAAGATGCGGCGCGGAACGAATCCCCGGTCTCGTACGATGCGCGCTTTGTGCAGCGGAACGGTGCGTGGGCCTATGCCGGGTACGATCTGAGCGTGCTCGCCGGCGACGTGGTCACTGTCGCTCACTTTGCCGACATGCCGGTGGAGGCGGGGCAACTGCTCTCATCGACGCAGCAAGCCTACCACGCCCTCGCCGCCGATCTGGGGCTGGAGCCTGTCACGGGCACGCGCTTCATCTACTATCCCGACGCCGCCACGATGCGGGCCATCGCTCGACCGGGAGCGGAGCGCGATACCCGCTGGTTGGTCTCGTCGGTGGGGCTGGCCGAGATCGCCTGGGGTGAGCCGATCACGCCCGCCCTGGTCAACCTGGCCCTCAACCAGATGGGGCTGCCGCCTCTGATGGATCAGGGAACCTGGTTGCGAGAAGGATTGTCGCTCCATTACGAGGGCGACGCGGAGAGGGAATATCTGCCTGTCCTCGTCGCTGCCGACACGTTCACTTCCCTGCTCGATTTTCCCATTCCGAGTAGCCTGCCGGATCAGGAGGCCCGGGTTTTGCGCGCGTATGCGTGGAGCGCTGCCGAATATCTCCTCGACCAATACGGCGCGGACGGCTTGCGTGCTCTGTGCGCCGCTTGGGGCGAGGGCGATCCCGATGCTGCCTTCCAGAAATCTCTGGGCCTCTCTCCCGATCGGTTCGAGTCCGCCTGGCGCGCCGAGCGGCTGGCCCCGCTGCGCGCCGACGCCGACGGTATCCAGGCTGCCATTGCCGCCCGCGTCGAGGCGGTGCATAGCGGGGACTCGTCCGATTTCCTGTCGACCGTGACCCTGGCCGATCCAACGCTGCGCACCGAGGAGCGCAACTGGTTCGCCGATCTGACCAGCCACCCCTCCGTCACCTACTCCGTTGCCGGGGAGCTTGTCGGCTGGTCGCCCGGCGGGGCATCGTCCCATAGGGGCCGACGCTCCTATGGGGACGAGGCGATTGTCGCGCTGAGCGTCGAAACCGCCATCACGGAGGCGCAGTCCAGCCCGGTCGGCTACGATGCTCGCTTTGTGCGATCCTCGCGGGGAGATCGCTGGCTCTACGCGGGCATGACCTGGGACGAACGCGCCAGCGAGCATTTCGTCCTCAAGTACCAGAACCGCGACGTCGCCTGGGCCGAGCGCGTCCTCGATCTGGCGGAAACGGTCTATGCCCAGGTGACCGCTGACCTGGGTATAGTTCCCGCTTTGCCGCAGCAGATCAAGGTCTACGACGACGGCGCTCTCTTCCGCGGTGGAGGGGCGGGCGAGTCGATCAAGCTCTGGCTTCGGGAGGACGCGGAGCGCTCCATCCAGGACGGTATCGCCCAGGCGTTAACCCGTCAAGTGCTCTTTGCGCGTGGGCTGGAGCTGGACTGGCTGCACGAGGGGACGGCGATCTTTGAGGCCGACTGTCTGCATCCCCTGGGCGCTCATTGGGGGGCCGGGCAGCGGCAGCCCCTCGTGCAGGACGCGGTGCGCCGCCATCAGGAACTGTCGCTGGACGAGTTGGTCTCCTTTGAGGATCTGCCGGAGGATCAGAAAGAATTGGCCTCTGCCCAATCCTGGTCGCTGGTTTCCTATATCGTCGAGCAACACGGCTTGCCAGGTTTGCGGCAATTCATCGCCCGCTCCGTCGCCTCGGACGACACAGCCGCCAACCTGCGCGCGGCGCTGGGCGTGGATCTGGGCGCTTTCCTGGATGGGTGGCGGGAGTATACGCGCGTCGCGGGGATGCCGGATGGTCTGGTGGCTATGGCCCGGCGATTCGACGCCGAGCGCGCCCTGGCTCACGTGGCCACCCTCGCCAGTCCCGAATTCGGCGGGCGGGAGGCCGGCTCTCCCGGGGCGGACCGGGCTGCGGACTATGTCGCCGAGCAATTTTCCGCTGTAGGGTTGCAGCCCCTGGGCGGCCCGCTGACGCCGACAGCAGCGGTGACCGGGACGGCGGTGGTGAGCGTCGAACTGGGTTATTTGCAACAGTTTCCCATCTCGTACACTCGCCTCATCAGTATTCCCACCTTTACCTTGCTGGGCGATGACGGCGCGGTGCTCCACGAGTTTGTCTACCGCGAGGATTTTGTCGAAAGCGCCGGGAAAGGGAGCGCTCAGAGGGAGTTGGTGTGGATGTCGGCGGATGATCTGGAGGGAGTGGGCTTTGGCGGGGCGGTGGTTCTCGTTCAAGGGGCAGATGACCCGGTCGCGCGCGCCGCGCAGGTGCAGGCTCACGGCGCGAGTGGCTTGATCATTGTCACCGATAGAGAACTCGGTAGCCGCCAGATCGACCAGGTGCGCCGCTCCTCCGGCGAGCGCGAGTCACAGATTACGATTCCGGTGTTCGAGATCACCGAGTCTGCGCTCAAGACGTTGTTGGAGCGATTGGGGATGGAACGCGGGGACCTGATGGCCTCTCCTTCCGCGCTTCCATTCCCCCGGGGCGTGCAGGTGCGACAGACGCTTGAGCGCACCCCGGTCACGACGACGCTCACCGCCAACGTCCTGGGCCTGCTGCCGGGGAGCGATCCCGACCTGGCCGGCGAGGTGATCCTCATCGGCGCTCATTACGATCACGTGGGACAGGCGCCGGATGGCCTCTATTATCCGGGCGCCAATCAGAATGCGTCCGGCGTGGCGACTCTGTTGGAGATGGCGCGGGTGATGCAATCGGCCGGCTACCAGCCCGCCCGCAGCTTGTTGTTCGTCGCCTGGGGCGCGGAGGAGGCGGAGCGCACCGGCGTGATCCATTACCTGGCCGATCCCGCCGTCCCTCTCACCCAGACTGTGGGCGTCATCGCGTTGGATAGCATCGCCGAGGGCAGGGGGTTCAAACTGCTGTTCCACGGCGTGCCGGAGCACGACCAGGCGTTGATCCACCGCATCGAGGCCAGCGCCGCCGAATTGGACCGGCGCACGTGGCGTCGGGGTGATATCGGTGAGGGGTGGCACGTATCGTTCAATCGGAACGGCATTCCAACGTTGAAACTAATTTGGGATGGGGCCGAGAACAACTTTTACTCGCCTGAAGACACGGTCGATGCGATTGATCCTGAGCGGCTGGCGAACAGTGGTGAGATTCTCACCTTGACCGTCTCGTGGCTGGCGAGCCAGTAGCGCGATCGCTGCTTCATCCTCGCACCGTGACCAGGTTGCCGGATTCGTACCGCCGCAGCCCCCACCGAAAGACCGCCCACGCCGCCAGTGTGATCCCCACGGTGAAAGCCGCCATCGTCGCCAGCTGTCCCCAGTCGAAATCGCTCAGCAGCGCCGCCGGTACCGAGCCGACAAAGGCCGCCGGGATGAGGGTGTAGAGGAGTACCCGGATCAGGCCGGGGAAAATCTCCATCGGGTAGAGGCCGAAGGTGAGGAGGGCGTTGATCGCCTGGGTTGCCAGATTGTCGGCGTTGCCCACCCAAAAGGCGAGCGACCCCACTATCACACTGAACCCGACAAAGACGAGACCCGCCATCAGACCCAGCAGTATGAACAGCGGCAGGCTTGCCCAGCGGTCCGGCGCGGCGGCGAGAAAGATCACCAGGCCAAAGACGGCATCTCCCCAGGCGGAGAGCGACATCCGCGAGACGAGCATGTGCACCAGCGGGTCGGCGGGCAGGGCCAGGTAATAATCCATATCGCCGGAGGTGATAGTCCGCGCTACTTGAGTGCTGTTGCCGCAGACGATGTGGGCGACGCCAAAGCCAAAGGCGACGACTCCGTAGAGCGTCATCACCCCTGCCAGATCCCAGCCCTGTAGCGAGGGCAATCGGTTAAAGAGCACCCACCAGAAAAAGAGCAACATGGCGTTGTTGAGTATCATGCCGAACACTTGCAGCAGGAAAGCTCCTCGATAGGCCGTCGCCGACATCAGGTTGTGACGAAGATAGCCCAGTACCAGCCGTGTGGTCTTCATCTTATCCTCCGTGTACCACCAACCGCCGCTGTGCTCGTCGCCAAACGAGGATCACCAACGCTGTCAGTATGATGACGTAGACCACCTGGCCAATCACCGCTCGCAGCACGAACGCTGGCTCGAAGGCGACAAAAGCCCGCGCGGGAACGTAGGTGATGAATTGGAACGGCAGCCACTCGGCTACCCGCCGCAGCCATTCGGGGAACAATTCCAGCGGAAGGAACATCCCGCCCACGGTGAAAAGCAGCTTTTGATAGATCCAAAAGACGGGCATGACCTCCTCGATCCAAAAGGCCATCAGGCCAATGAGGACGGCGATCAGCGCGTCCAGCAACAGGGCCAGCGCCGCCATCCCCACGAAGGCTGCCATTCCGGGTAGGCTTCCTGCTATCTGTCCCATCCCGATCCAGACCACAGCTATTCCTGTCAAAAAATTGAGCAGAAAGCGAGGAGCGGAGTTGCCCAGCGAGTTCGCCACCTGGTAGAACGGATAGCTCAGTGGACGCGCCAGCGTGTAGGCCAGGTCACCCGCTCTGACCGCCTCACCGATCTCGACAAAGACCCGCGAGGAAGAGAGAGCGACCGTCTCGGTCATCGCCAGGTACCAGACCACCTCCGCCAGGGAAAAGCCCGCCATTTCCATCCGCCCGCTGACGCCAAAGGCGGTCGTCCACAACGCCATAAAGACGCCGATAAAGAGCACCATCTGGACGGCCCGCATCGCCAGTTCGGCCCGGTAGATCCACTGTTGTCGCGCGGCGGTCCGAAGCACAAACGCATACCGTGTCACTGGTCTGTTCCCTCGCTTGGCCCTCCTGCCTCGTAGATGCGGGCGATGATCTCCTCCATCGGCGGGTTATCCACGTTGATGTCCACGATGGCGTATCGTCTCAAAAGTTGGCCCATCACCTCCTCGATGGACACGCGCTTGGTATCCACCTTCAGTTTGACCCCGTATCCTTTCTGCTTGAGCACCCGCACGCCGGAGCCATCGAACCCCTGCCAGGGCTCCCCCAGTTTCATCGAGATGGTTTTGGTGTGGATGTAATCCCGCTTCAGAGTGGAGACCCGTCCGTCATAGATCACTTCTCCGTGATTGATGACCATCGCTCGCTTGCAGAGCACCTCGACGTCTCCGGCGTCGTGGGAGGTGAGAAAGACGGTGACCCCTTCCTTTTGGTTGAGTTCGAGGATCAGATCGCGGATGCGCTGCTTCACCACCACGTCCAGGCCGATGGTTGGCTCGTCCAGGAAGAGGATGCGCGGGTGGTGGAGGAGCGAGGCGGCGATCTCACAGCGCATACGCTCTCCCAGCGATAGCTTGCGCACCGGCGTCTGGAGATGCTCGCCGATCTCGAACAGCTCCACCAGGTAGGCCAACCGCTGCCGGTAGACCGCCGAATCGAGTTCGTAGATGCGGGCCAGGAGGTCGAAGGAATCCGCCGGGGGCAGGTGGTACCAGAGTTGGGACTTTTGACCAAAGACAGCGCCGATCTCGTAGGCCAACCGTTGACGCTCTTTCCAGGGCGTCTTGCCCAGCACGTGCGCCTGGCCGGAGGTGGGGTATAGGATACCGACGAGCATCTTTATCGTCGTCGACTTGCCCGCCCCATTGGGGCCGATGAAGGCCATCCGCTCTCCCTCGTTCACGGTGAAGGTGATCTCTTTCACCGCCTGGGTCTCCCGGCGGACCGGGCGGAAGAGGGCGCGCAGGCTTCCCTGTAGCCCGGCTTGCTTCTCGCGGGTGACGAAGGTTTTGGTCAGCCGGTGCGTCTCGATGATGGCCAAAGGGGTTTCCTCCTTTCCTTGGGCTTTGTCTGACGCGGACTCGTGGAGTTCAGTCCTTGAGCACCTGCCGTGCGATGACCAACCGCTGAATCTCGTTCGTTCCCTCGCCGATGGCGCATAGCCGCTGGTCGCGGTACATACGCTCGACTTCGTACTCCCGCACGTAGCCGTAGCCGCCGTGGATCTGGATCGCGTGATGACAGGCGCGCTCGGCCACCTCGCTGGCGAGGAGTTTGGCCATGGCCGCCTCTTTGGTGAATCGCATATGTCGTTCCCTGAGCCAGGCTGCCCGGTACGTCATCAGGCGGGCGGCATCGATCTCTGTGGCCATATCCGCGAGCATCCACTGGACAGCCTGAAAGTCGGCGATGGGGCGATTGAACTGCTCTCGTTCCTTGGCGTAAGCGAGGGCCTTCTCATACGCGCCTTGTGCCAGCCCCAGCGCCATCGCCGCCATCGCGATCCGTCCGGCGTCCAGCGTGGTCAGGAATTGTTTAAACCCCTCGTTCTCGTCGCCCAGCAGATTCTCCGCCGGGATGCGGCAGTCCTCGAAGAAAAGCTCCGAGGTCACCGAGCCTCTCAGCCCCATCTTGTCCTCGTCCCGTCCTGGCTGGTAGCCGGGTGTCTCCTTTTCGATGATGAACGAGGAAATGCCTCGCGTGCCCTTCTCCGGGGCGGTCGCGGCGGTGATGACGATGATGTCGGCGATGGAGCCGTTGGTGATAAAGATCTTTTGGCCGTTGATGATCCACTCATCGCCGTCGCGGACGGCGCGAGTGCGGGTGGCTCCGGCATCGGAACCGGCCTGTGGCTCGGTCAGGCCGAAGCAGCCGACCTTTTCCCCCTGAGTCAGTGACGTCAGGTATTTTTTCTTCTGTTCCTCGTTGCCAAAGAGATAGATAGGCTCGCTACAGAGAGAGGTTTGGGCGTCGAGGGTGATGGCCATAGAGCCTGAGACGCGGGCGATCTCCTCCAGCGCGATGGCCATGTTGGTGTAGCCGGCGTCGGAACCGCCGTATTCCTCCGGGAAAGGCAGGGCATACAATCCCAGTTCACCCATCCTGTGGAAGAGGTCCCATGGAAACTCGTCGGTCTGATCGATTTCGGTGACGCGAGGCGCGATTTCCCGCTCGGCGAACTCGCGCACCATGCGGCGTAACATGCGTTGTTCTTCAGTTGATTCAAAGTCCATATTGACTCAATGTCCTTTTTTGCTGTGATATTCTATGCCGGCGGTAACTTTGCCAGCAGTGACGATAGTGTAGGCGATGTAGGGGGCGTTGTGGGCAACTCCAGCGCGACCTTGCCGATCGAGCACGATAAGGCCGCCTTTGCCGACGGTGCGCTCGGCCAGCAGCGCGATGGCTGCGTCGGCTGCTTCCTGAGCGTTCATCCCTCCGCCGATCAAGTCGCAGGTGGTTTTGCTGGCGATGATGCGCATCAGGAACTCGCCCTCGCCGGTGGCGGAGACGGCCCCGGTGCGGTTGTCGGCGTAGGCCCCACTGCCGACGATGGGAGAATCGCCCACGCGGCCGGGGAGTTTGTAGAACCTGCCGCCGGTCGAGGTGGCCGTCGCCAGGTTTCCATCCGCGTCCAACGCCACCGCGCCGACAGTGTCGGATACAGGAGAAGCCGGGGTTTTTTGTAAATCTAGCTGCAAAACCCCGGTTTCTTTTTCTTTTCGCCATCGCTCTACTTCGCGCTCCACCACTAGGCTCCAGTTTGGGCAGATGGGTAGGCCGTGTTGGAGGGCAAAAGCCTCCGCTCCGGCGCCGGTAAGCATCACGTGTTCACTCTCGGTCATCACTAGCCGGGCCAGGGTGACCGGATTGGGCACGCGCTGCACGGTGGCCACCGCGCCAAAGTTGAGGTCGCGGCCGTCCATGATGATGGCGTCCAGCTCGACCTCGCCAGCGGCGTTGAGGAACGAACCACGACCGGCGTCGAATGTAGGGTCGTCCTCCATTGCGCGCACGGCGGCCTCGACCGCGTCCAATGCTGACCTGCCGCGCGTAAGCACGGCCCATCCGACGTCGGCGGCCTGGCGACAGCCTTCGACGTAGGGCTGGTGCATTTCTGCCGGGATGTCGCCAGACCCGCCGTGGACGATGAGGCTAGGGGGAAAGGGCATGCGATGTTCTCCTCGTTAACTCTTGGAATGAAATTGATTCGGGTGTGTTTCAAATGGGTTGAGTAGCCGCGCTTTCCATAGCGCGCGGTATGGAAACCGCGACTACCTCCAACCGAAATGAAACACACCCAATTGATTCTCTACACGGGTCAGAAATGTCTCAAAGCGCACTGGGGCGCAGGGTACGTGTTGATTGGGATCGTCGAATGGGTGTTTGTGCCACCCCATCTTGGCGTTATCTGTTCCATAGATGCGCTGGTTTTCCTTCACCAGCGCAAGAGTAACTGACCGGTCTTCACGGAAGCCATGCCAGGCTTTCCTCCAACCGCTTACGGCGTGTGACCAGCGGCGCCTCCCATTCCAGGTAGTCTTGTTCTGCCTCGTAGGTGTAGTGTTCTTCTCGGTCTTCAGTCTCCCATAGTTGTTTGTAGGCGGCGAAGGACATACCGTACTTGTTCTGGTACTGGCTCAACGCTGCATCGATCTCTGCCAGCTTGTAGCGTGCATAGTCGCGCATCACCAGTATCAATGCCACATCCGAGCGCGCCTCTCCGGTCAACTGGACGAGAACCCGCATTGTTTCTTTAGGTAGCTTACAGTTGCTTCAGGCATTGTCGCACCTCCTGTCCTTCGCAGAGATTGACGGAGCGATGGGCTTGGGGCAAGTTTTGCTCATCGCTGCATCGCTCCGTCTGTTGGCTGCTAATTGCTATTCCACGAGATTAAAGTAGATGTCCGTCGGCTTGAGCTTGGCGTTGCGCAGAAACCGCCCTTGCACTTTCTTGCCGATCCAATCTATGCTAGCCTCTTCCGGGTCAACCCCGACCAGACGCCCCAGGAACAGCGTGTCGCACTCCTCAAACTCTACCTGGATCAGCACGTAGGGGCACTCGGGCAAAAATGCCTCCGATCCAAAGTGGCAGACGGTGAGGGCGTGAATTTTTCCCTCTGGCTCGATCTCTACCCACTCTGTTTCGCGGCCTGTGTACATGTCGTGGCAGCGGGGAGTGGCGTAGGTATAGCCGGTCTCTGGCTCGCGGCAGACGATGAATCGTTTGTTTGTCAGCGCGGCAAAGAAAGGCGAGTCCATGCCGTACGAGTAGTTGTACTCGATAGCATAAGGTTGCTTGATGACGATGGGCGCCATATCTTTCAGCGCCGAGAGATCGTCGCCGGCGGGGAAGGGAATGTTGAAGATGACAGTTCCTTCCAGATTTTCTTCCATTCGGTTGGGAAATTCTTTGTCGGACATGTCTACTCCTCCTTCTCCAGGATGCTGACCGTGACGTAGGTGCCGGTGCCGGCGTGGGAGTGAATCGAACCCCGGCGGGCGTTGGGCACCTGTAGCGCCGGGTCGCCAAAGTGCTTCTCGATGGTTCCCTGCAACTGCCAGATGGCAAAGACCGCCTGCATCAGCCCCGTCGCGCCGACCGGGTGACCGCAGGCGATCAGACCGCCGGATGGGTTGACCGGACAGACCGGCTCCTCCGGCAGGTCGAGGCCATAATCGAGGCCCGGCATGAACACTTTGCCGCTGGCGGCGAGGTCGCCGCCCTCTCCATACCGGCACAGTCCCATATCCTCGTAGGTCTGGATTTCGGACGAGGTGTAGGCGTCGTGCAGCTCGATAAAGTCGATCTCGTTGAACGGGTCGGTGATACCGGCGTTCTTGTACGCCTCGCGGCTGCCCATACGACCGGCGCGGAAGGAGTGGATGCCGGGGTAGCGGAATCCGTGATCCCACAGATCCTTGTAGTAGGCGCGGGAGTCGTCGTCCATCTCGTTGGGCAGTGCGTTGTACTTGTAAAAATCCTCGTAGGACTGATGGGGGCGGTCGGCCATACGCATCGCGTCGGTCCCCCGCCCGATGCCAGAGACGAGGACGCGGGAGAGACTCTTGCCGGCAGCCTTTTCCAGCTTGGCCAGCCCGTCCTCCGAGCAGAGGACCGTTGCAGCGGCTCCATCGCTCATCACGCAGATGTCGTGGCGGGTGAGAGGCCAGGCGACCATCGGCGCTGCCCGCACGTCCTCGATAGTCAATCGCATGCGCTTCTGGGCGTAGGGGTTGTGGTAGGCGTTGATGTGGTTCTTGACCGAAACGTGCGCCAGTTGCTCGACAGTGGTGCCGAACT
Organism: Anaerolineae bacterium; assembly: GCA_034437455.1. Classification (GTDB taxonomy): domain Bacteria; phylum Chloroflexota; class Anaerolineae; order B4-G1; family B4-G1; genus DAOTUB01. The sequence continues at coordinate 12,111 of DAOTUB010000085.1, forward strand.
CTTGCATGTGGCGGGTGACCATCATGGCATAATAGCCGGAATAAAAGCCGCCGACGGGATAGTCGAAGGAGACGTCGGAGGCCAGGGCGATGAACTCGTTCCCTTTCCAGGTTTCGACGTGGCTCATCTGCTCAAAGCCGTAGCAGAGGACGATGTCGGCATAGCCGGAGGCGATGGCCTTCCAGCCTTCCTGGAAGCAGATACCGCCGGTGGCTCCGCCGCCTTCGACGCGGTGGGAGGGTTTGGGGAGCATTCCGATATAATCCTGGGCCATGATGGCGGCCATCAGTTGGCGCTCAAAGTGGTCGGAGAAGTACGAGGCCACCGTGGCGTCAACCAGTTCCCAGAACTCGGGATGTTCGATCCCCAGGTCAGATAAGGTGTAATCGTAGGCTTCCTTGACCAGAGCAGGGAAGACTTTATCGGGCCGGGCCTTGGCAAACTTGGAGACCCCGCCCGAAACGGCGTATACGGGTCGCATGAACTACCTCCTTGGTTATGGTATACGAGTTATGTTGGTAGATTGGTACATTGGTTGAGTGAGGGTTTTGAGTCACCTCCTCGATGGTATGGGATTTTGATCACGCTCCATTCTATCGTACCTGTACTTCTCTGTCAAGAGCTGTTTATCACTGTCTATTGGGCGCAGGATCACTTTTCGATGCGAAAGGTAAGTACATCTTTGTGCGGACGAAGAACCTAGCTTTTCAAGCGGACTATCAATCCTTTGAGGTATGCTCCTTCGGGGAAGGTCAGCGCCACTGGATGATCAGCCCCTTGTGCCAGGTAGCCGATGATCTGAACTTCCTGTTCCGCGTCCACCGCGGCGCCAAAGACGATCTTTTGGAACAGGTCGGCCGAGATCGCGCCGGAGCAGGAGCAGGTGAACAGCACCCCGCCCGGACGGAGCAACTGGAAAGCCAGCAGGTTGATGTCTTTGTAGGCCCGTGCGGCTCGCTTCACATCCCGCCCGCTGTGGGCGAACTTGGGTGGATCGAGCGCGACGACGTCAAAATGACGCTCCTGAGCGCGGTAGCTACGCAGGACGCTAAAGACGTCGCCCTCTACGTATTCGACGTTGCCGTGCTCAAAGCTATTGAGCGCGAAATTCTGCCGCGCCAGTTCGAGCGCCGCCGCAGAACTGTCTACCAGCGTGATTGACTTTGCGCCGCCCGCTGCTGCATAGACGCCAAAGGCCCCGGTGTAGGCGAAGGCGTCGAGCACCTCGGCTCCCTCGCAGAAGGCGGGGAGACGCACTCGGTTCTCCCGCTGATCGAGATAGAAGCCGGTCTTGTGGCCCTGCCGCACGTCCACCAGAAAGCGGTGGCTGTGCTCCAGAACCTCTATCAGCGGCGGCGGCTCCTCTCCCCACAGCGATCCCGTTCGTTGCTCCAGTCCCTCCTTCTCCCGCACATCCGCGTCGGATCGCTCGTAGATGCCTTGCGGGGCGAGCAGATCCACCAACGCGGCCACAATCCCGCCCCGGCGGTGTTCCACGCCCAATGTGAGGAGCTGTACCACCAGCCATTCACCGTAGCGATCTACCACCAGCCCCGGCAGATAGTCCGATTCGGCGTGCGCCAGCCGGTAAGCCGTGGTCGCCGGGTCATTGATGAGAGATTGACGGGCAACGATGGCCTGTTCCAGCCGCCGTCGCCAGAAGGCGCCATCGACGGCTTCGTCCTCGCGCCAGGTCAGCAGACGCACTGCGATCTGGGAGCGCCGGTTGAGGTAGCCCCGTGCCAGCCAGTTGTTGCCCGCGTCGCGCACCTCGACGACGTCGCCGTCTGTTGGGTTTCCTTCGATACGCTCAATCGCGCCGGAAAAGATCCAGGGATGGCGTTGTAGTATGGGTTTGGCGCGCTTACGCTTCAGGCTCACTGTGTTCACAATGCTAGCTTATCTTCTCCTTGTAGGAAAAAAGCACGCCTCGTGCTGGCGTGCTTTGATTGCTTGGCGACTCAACGGTAAGCTTCTCGGCGGTGCAAGACTGCTAGGATGGTCACGATTTCTTGGTCGTCATCTATATCGTAAATGACCCGGTAATCGCCTATCCGAATTCGCCATGCTCCACGCATCTCGCCAGACAGCTTGCGAGCCCCCTGTTGACGAGGAGCATCCGATAGTTTTTTGATGGCCTGGATAACGCGCTCTCTCGTTCTACGAGGCAGAGTGGAAATCTCTTTCTCGACCCGGCGTGAGGCAGTCTCAATCTGATACATGAGGGGGCTCTAGTTCGGTGACAAAAGCCTCAAAGTTTCGTCCTGCGCCGCGCGCATAGGCCTCACGTTCCTCCTGGATTCTTTGTCCTAGAGCGGCATCCATCTCGTCTTCTCGATCCTCCAACAAATCCATGATAGCCTTATAGTGATCCATAGAGAGGAGAACGGCCTCGGTTCGACCATGATGTGAGACAAAGATCGGTTCTTGGGTCTCATTTAGCTGGTTCAAAATTGCTCCGATTCTGGCTTGTATTTCGCTGGTGGGTAGAGTGGCTATTGCCATAGTCAACACCTCCTATGTACAAATCATACCTCACTCCTGGCTATTTGCCAAACGACGAGTGTATGATTTCAAGCATCAAGCGGGAGTCTCAACTGCCCGGTGCCTTTCTCTGGATCAATCATCTCCTCCAACTGCGCCTCATCGATCATTGGCACTTCCAATTGCTGTGCTTTGCGATACTTGGAGCCGCCGGGCGATTCTCCTACCAACAAGTAATCCGTCTTGCCGCTCACGCTGCCGGTCACCTTGCCGCCGTGCTGCTCGATCATCTCCGCCATCTGCTTGCGAGAGCGGGAGAGCGTGCCGGTGATGACAAAGGTCATTCCCTCCAGCGCTCCTCCCGCGGGCACGGCGGGAGCCTCCTGCTCCAGTTTTACCCCGGCCTGGCGCAGCTTTTCGATGAATTCCTGATTGCGGGGGTGAGCAAACCATCTCACGATGGCTTCGGATGTGTTCGGCCCCATTCCCTCGATGGCCTCCAGTTCCTCGCGGCTGGCCGCCGCCAGCTCGTCCAGCGAGGCGTAGTGCTGAGTCAGCAACTGGGCCACGGTAATGCCCACGCCCTGGATACCCAGCGCGGCGAGGGTTTGTGCCAGCGGTCGCTCCTTGCTCGCCTCGATGGCCGCCAGCAGGTTGTCTGTGCTCTTCTCGGCAAAGCCCTCCAGCGGCAGCAACGCCTCTCGTTCGAGATAGTAGAGGTCGGCGGCGTTCTGCACCAGTCCGCGCTCGACCAGCAGCGCCGCCGTCCGCTCGCCCAGCCCCTCGACGTCCATCACCGCGGCGAAATAGTTCACGCGCCGCACACGCTGCTCCGGGCAGGCGGCGTTGATGCAGTAGACTGCCACTTCCTCCTCTGGCGAGACCACTGGCTCGCCGCAGGCAGGGCAGACCTGCGGGATCTGATAGACCTGCTCCTCTCCCGTGCGCGCCGCGACCACCGGCCCGACGACGTAGGGGATCACGTCGCCAGCCCGCCGAACGGTGACCCGGTCGCCGACGCGAATGTCCTTTCGTTGTATGTCCTCGAAATTGTGCAGCGTGGCCTTGCTGATCGTCACGCCGCCCACCTGCACCGGCTCCAGCACGGCGTAGGGAGTCAGCGCGCCGGTGCGCCCCACGTTGACGCCGATGTCAAGCACGCGGGTCGTCGCCTCGCGACCGGGGAACTTGAAGGCGACCGCGCCGCGCGGCGCTCGCCCCGTAGGAGCGTTGGCCCCTACGGGACTACGCCCCACCACGCCCATCGCCTCCTGCGTCGCCAGGTCGTCCACCTTGATCACCAGGCCGTCCACCTCGTAATCCACCGTGTCTCGCCTGCCGATCCATTCTTCGCAGTAGGCGACCAGTTCGTCGAGCGACTCGAAGCGGGTAGTGTACTCCGAGACAAGAAAGCCCTGTTCTCGCAGGTAGGCCAGCGTCTCCCATTGGGTGGCTGGCACAGGGCCATCGGCGGTGATAACGCGGTAGCAGAGCAGCGTGATGGGCCGGGTGGCGGTGATGCGCGGGTCGAGCTGGCGCAGGCTGCCCGCCGCCGCGTTGCGGGGGTTGGCAAAGAGCTTCTCCTCCGCCTCGGCTTGTTGGCGATTCAGCGCCTCAAAATCCGCGATCCGCATGATCGCCTCACCACGCACGACCAGGCGACGGGGTGGGGTGGGGCCATCGGAGGCGACCGGGATGCGCAGCGGCAGGGTCTGGATCGTGCGCAGGTTCGTCGTCACGTCCTCGCCGACGAATCCATCTCCGCGCGTCGCGCCCTGGACGAAGAGGCCGTCCTCGTAGTGCAGCACGACCGTCAGCCCATCCAGTTTCGGTTCGACCGTCCAGGCGGGTGGGGGGGCGTCGGGGGGGAGGTGCTTGCTCACCCGCTCCCACCAGGCGTAAATCTCCTCGCCGCTGGCGGCCTTGTCCAGGCTGAGGATGGGAGCGGGATGCTCCACTTTGACGAACCCCTCGACCGGCTCTGGCCCTATCCGTTGTGTGGGCGAGTCGGGCGTGACCAGTTCGGGATGTGCTTCCTCTAGCGCCGCCAACTCGTCCATCAGCGCGTCGTACTCGGCGTCGCTGATGACGGGATCGTCCAGCGCGTGGTAGCGGTAGCTGTGATAATTGATCTCGCGCCGCAATTGCGCGATGCGTGCGGATTGTTCCAGTCCGTCGGTCGTTTCACGTTGAGCCATTCTCATCTCCTCTTGTTAGCAACCATGCCGAATGCTTCGGCGCGGCGTGTAACTTTTGAAAAGCCTGCCTCTTGCAACCTTCGCACGACGCCCTTGGTAACCGTGCGACCCGACCGGCTCTCCAGATCGCCGATGTAGTGGAACATACGTCCGCCACGACGCAGCACTCGGAAAAGCTGGCGGTAGAACGCGCCGGAATAGAGGTCGCCAGCCAGGTTGAACGCCGGGGGATCGTGGATGATGCGTGTGAATGTTGCTTCCTCGAAATCTTCCATCTCCTCGACGACGTCGCCCACGATCTGGGTGATCCTGGAATTTTCAAAGAGCGCCCGCGACCAGGGGTTGAGTCGCGCGATCTCGAGCACGGCTGGCGCGATCTCGACGGTGATGACCTGGTCGGCGGTCTTGGCGGCTTCGATGGCGGTGTAACCCAGCCCTGTGGCCGTGTCCAGAACGCGCCCCGTCATAGGGGCGATGGTCTCGATCTTTTGCAACGTGTCGCGGTGTGGCTCGATCCCCTTGACGCGATGCATCGGGATACCGGAGAGCAACATCGTCGGTGCGCCGGTGGTGGGCATCAGGCTGTAGAGCCGGTTCGTTGCCTCGGAGAAAATCTGGATTTTGTGGGGAGCGTTGTCCTCGATCAGGAAGCAGCCGCGCTCGGACGTAGCGATCTCTTCGACATCTTCCCAGGTCAAGACCTGGTCGTCTGGCAGGCGAATGCCTTTTGGCTCGACACCGACCTTTGTGATGGTCAGGTTCAAATCCAGAGAGACTGCCGCCGAGTCGCTGCCTGCCTTGTGAGCCCTCAATATCTCTTCGGCTTGGATATATGATAGGACCGTGTGTGACATGTTGAATCCTCCTTGCGGCCAGAATGATTATACCACAGCGAGGGAAGAAAGGGGAATTGGCTTGACGTGATGTAGGGGTTATACACTTGCAGACTTTGGGCGCTGAGGTATAATCCCTCTTGCTGCCTATTGCAGCCTAGAAATGAGGAGAAATGCCTAGAACCTACATAGCCCTAGATTTGGAGACCACCGGACTCGATGCGGAGCGCGACGCCATCATCGAGATCGGCGCGGTCAGATTCCGTGAAGACGAGACGCTGGATACCTTTTCCTTGTTTGTCAACCCCGGCCGCCCCATCCCCCGCGAGATCACCGTGCTGACGGGCATCACCGATAGAGACGTGAGCGGCGCGCCCCGCCTCTACGACGTGCTGCCTCAGTTGATCCAGTTCGTCGGCCAGCACCCGGTCGTGGGGCACAGCGTGGATTTCGACCTGAGATTTTTGCAGCAGCACGGCCAGTTCGACAACGAGCACCTCGATACGTTCGAGTTGGCCGGTATCCTCCTGCCTCAGGCCGATCAGTACAGTCTGAGCAACCTGGCGAAGATGATGGGGGTCGAAATGAAAAAGGCGCACCGGGCGTTGGACGACGCGCTGGCCAGTTATCGACTCTTTCGCGCGTTGCTCCGCCGGGCGGCTGAACTGCCGCCGCGCGTACTGAAGGAGATCATCGGTCACGGCGAGCGAACCCGCTGGTCCGCTGCGGCCTTTTTTCGCGAGGCGCTGGCGCTGGCGGCCCAAAGACCGTCCGAAAAGCCCGTCCAATATGGCGACGTTGAACTGAAGCGGCCTCCCTTTGCCGCGTCGGAGAAGGACCGCCCCTTGCAATCGGTGGCTGAGCAGACACCGTTGGACGTGGAGTATCTGGCGTCGCTTCTGGAAAAGGGCGGGCCGTTCGAGGAGCGCTTTCCCGGCTACGAGCACCGTCCCCAACAGGTGGAGATGCTGCGCGCCGTGGCCGAGGCGTTAAACCGGGGTGAGCACTTGCTGGTCGAGGCGCCCACCGGCGTCGGCAAGTCCCTGGCCTATCTCATCCCCACCATCCACTGGGCGACGCAGAACAGTGAGCGTTCGGTCGTCTCGACCAACACCATCAACTTGCAGGAGCAACTGTATCGTCAGGACATCCCTGACCTGGGCCACATGTTGCCCCTCGGCTTTCGCGCTGCCGTGCTCAAGGGACGCTCCCACTACCTCTGTCCGGCGCGCCTGCAAGCGTTGCGACGCGGCGGGGCCAGATCGCCCGATCAGGCTCGCGTGCTGGCAAAGACGCTCATCTGGTTGCTCGAAACCGCCGACGGCGATGGCGACACGCTCTTCCTGCCGACGCCGCTGGAGCGGAGCATGTGGAGGCGGCTCTCGGCCGATTACGAGGGCTGCGATCCGGAGCACTGTCGGCATCTCCAAAAGGGGAATTGTTACTTTTACCGCGCCCGCCGCGCTGCCGAGGCCGCTCACTTGATCATCGTCAATCACGCGCTGCTGCTGGCCGACATCGCGGTGCAGAGCCGCGCCCTCCCCGAATACAAATATCTCATCGTGGACGAGGCCCATCACCTGGAGGCCGCCACCACCGACGGGCTGAGTTTTGAGACCGACCGCGCCAGCTTGCGCCGGTTGATGGGCGAGATCGGTCGGGTGAGCCGGAGCGGTCGGGTGACCGGATTGCTGGGCGAGATACTGTCTCGCTGCCGGCATGCCGATCTGCCGGAGCGCATCATGGAGCAGGTGGAGCTAGCTATCGGTGCCATCGGGCAGGCGGTCGATCAGGCGTTTTATCGGGTGAACGATTTTTTCAACCACCTGGAAGAGTTTGTGCACGAACAGAAGGGAAACCAGCGCAGTCAATACTCCTTCCGCCTGCGGATCACCTCCGGGGTGCGCGTGCAGCCGGCCTGGGACGGGATCGAGATCGCGTGGGACGACGCCGACGTGCTGCTGCGGGCTATGGCGGATGAACTGAAACGGTTGGCAGGTGGGCTGGACGAGTTGGTCGCTTCCTACGATCTCGCCGACGCGGAGGGATTGCAGGTGCAGATGTTGGGCATGGCGCAGCACCTGGAGGAGACGCGGGGGCAGGTGAGCCACATGATCGTACAGCCCTCATCAGACCTCATCTATTGGCTGGAGATGAGGCCCGGCAACAACCGTCTCAGCCTGCACGCTGCGCCCTTGCACATCGGGCCGCTGGTGGAGGAGCATCTTTTCCACAAGAAAAGGTCGGTGGTGCTCACCTCGGCCACTTTGCGCACCAGCAGCACCTTCGATTTCCTGCGCGAGCGTCTGAATGCCTGGGACGCCCACGAACTGGCAGTCGGTTCTCCTTTCGACTACCAGAGTTCGACGCTGTTCTACATGGTAGACGACATCCCCGAACCGAGCGAGCGAAACTACCAGCAGGCGATGGCCCAGGGGATGGTGGCTCTCTTCCGGGCGACCCAGGGGCGGGCCTTGGCGCTCTTTACTTCCTACCGGCAACTGCGCTCTGCATTGCGAGCGATTCGGGCGCCCCTGGCGCAATCGGGCATCGTCGTCCAGGCTCAAGGGGAGGGAATCTCGCGGGCGCAACTGCTGGAGAACTTTCGCACCGGCGACCGCCGGGTGCTGCTGGGCACGCGCAGTTTCTGGGAAGGGATAGATGTGCCGGGCGATCCGCTCAGTTGTCTGGTGATCACCAAACTGCCCTTTAGCGTTCCCAGCGATCCCATCTTTGCCGCTCGGGCCGAGACCTTTGAGCAGCCCTTTCGTGACTTTACCGTGCCAGATACGATTCTGCGCTTTATGCAGGGTTTTGGACGCTTGATTCGCACGAGTGCAGATCGGGGCATCGTGGTGGTGTTCGACAAGCGGTTGCTGACCAAGAGTTACGGCCAGTTCTTTATCGAGTCGCTGCCCAATCCGACCATTCGTCGAGGTTCGATGGCTCAATTGGCGGAAGCCGCCGCCGAGTGGCTCTCTGGTTGAATGGATGTGAGGGAAATGTAGCCGAGGTTTCCATACCTCGCGAAGTTAACGCGATATGGAAATCGCGGCTACGGCATAGTTATGAAACTCTCTCGCCGCAATTGGCAGGTGATCGCTCTGCTGCTGTTTCTCGTCGCCGTCGGTTGGGCTGCGTGTGGATGGTCGCTCTTTGCCATCCCCGTCGAGCCGACAGAGACACTTCCGGACTAGGAGGGCATTGATTTCGAGATCTCCCGAAGTTGTTTCCTGGGACCGGCCTTTGCGCTCAGTTTTCTGGCCTACCTGGCTCTCCGGGTTGGGCGTCGCAAAGAGCACACCGCTCGCTGGAGCGAGTTGGTTGTAGCTCTGGTTGTGGCCCTGGGGTTTGTCTTTGTTATCGCGGGACTGGCGGGCATCATCGAGCCGGCCTCTGGCAGCGACCCGATGACTGATATGGCGATGTGTTCGCTCTTTTGCCTGCTGCCTGGCCTGTCTATTCGGTTTGGCTGGTCTCTTCTGGTACTGGTCGCGCGGGCGAGACGAGGTTTGAAAAATAGGCATTGCGAATCAGGTTTCATCACGAGCAACCAAACACCTCTGGCACAGTCCTGGAATCGAAAGATGTTCCACATCCACCACAAAACCACATTGCTCTTTCAGATGTGTCATGAAAGGTCGGAACTGCTCTATATCTGCTCCGATGACCTTCCCACAAGAGCGACAGATGAGGTGGATATGCTGGCCGTGAGGCCCCACGAGTTTGTAGCGGCGTTCCCCATCGCCGGCCTCAACGGATGCCACCATGTGGAAATCCTGTAATAGCTCCAGGGTCCGGTAGATGGTCGAGATGTCCACCGAAGTGCTGATGGCGTGGACTCGGTCGTAGATTTCCTCGGCCGTGGCAAAGTCCTCGATCTGGTGCAGGACCGAGAGCACCATCTCTCGTTGAGGGGTGAGCCGGAATCCGTGCTCGCGGAGCTGTCTGAAAAACTCTTTTTCGCAGGACATAGACGGATCACCGATGGTGGTGCGGCTCTGCGTGGGGAATGAGAGCGTGGGGCACCTCCAGGCCGTGTGCCTCCAACAGTTGCTCGTCCATCATAATCTCGCGCGTCGGGCCATCGGCGACGATCTGTCCTCCGTCGAGGATAACTGTGCGTGGAAATACCTCCACCACCACCCGCATATCGTGGGTGGCGCCGAGCATCGTCTGTGGCAGCCCTTGCAGCAATTCGATCAGCCGCCGACGGGTGCGCGGATCGAGGCCGACGGTAGGTTCGTCCAGCGCCAGAATGTCCGGCTGCATCGAGAGTACGCTGGCGATAGCGGCGCGTTTCTTTTCCCCCAGGCTCAGGTGGTGGGAGACGCGCCCCGCGTATTGCTCCAGCTCCACCTGCGCCAGCGCCCAGTCAACTCGCTGCCGCACTTCTTCCTCTGATAACCCCGCGTAAAGCGGCCCAAAGGCCACGTCGTCAAAGACGGTGGGGGAGAAGAGCTGATCGTCCGGATCCTGGAAAATCAAGCCAACCCGGGCGCGGATGTGAGCCAGGTGCGGCTCGATCACTTTTTGTCCCATCACGCGCACGTGTCCATTGCCTCGCAAGATGCCGTTGAGGTGCAAAAGCAGCGTGGACTTGCCCGCGCCATTGGGGCCTACGAGCGCCACCTTTTCTCCGGACTGGACGCTCAGGCTCACGTCCCGCAGCGCCGGGCGACCATCCGGGTAGGCGAAAGAGAGGTCGTGGATTTCGATACAGGGTTCCATACTCATCACCACGAGATTCGCGCCACTATCTGGATCGCCGCCAGTGCCAGAACGAAAGGCAGCGCGGCCAGGAGATCGTTCACACGCAGTACCGGCTGACGTAGCGAGCGGATCTCGCCATCGTAACCCCGCGCCGCCATCGCGTCGTAGATGCGCTCGCTGCGCTCGATGCTGCGCAGAAAGAGGCTTCCGGCCATCCCGCCCGTCACTCGCGCCCGCCAGAGGATGCTTCCGCCTCCGCGCCCGCTTGGTGTTCCACTGCGCGCCGACCGCGCCTGCATCAGTCGCAGCGCCTCGTCGCCGATGACAAAGATGTAGCGGTAGGTAAAGCCAGCGATGGCGACCAGAACCTTTGGCAAACCGAGGCCTCGCAGCGCCCGGAGCAGATCCGGGAAGGGAGTGGATGCGGTCAATACCACGGCCATCTGGACCGATAGCCACGATTTGAGCAGGATACTGAAAAAGCGGATCAACCCGGCGTCGGTGAGGGTTAGTTTCCAGCTCAGAACGCGCATCGTCAAGATGGAGTGGCCGGGTGTGGAGAAGGCGACCGTCACGGCGGCCAGCGCAAAGGGGAACGCCACGGCGGCCCGTCGCTGTACAAATCCCATCCCCAACTGCGAGGCCACCGTCACGCCGATCGTTAATGCAGCCAGCAACACATAGGCTGGCCATGCCCCGTCGGGCGTGAGCGCCGTGCCGACGATGAAAAGCGCCGCCAGCGCCAGCTTTACCCGCGCATCGAGACGGTGGATGAAGCTGGCCCTGGCCCGATACACGTCAAGCGCGTGAATATGCATACGGACGACCGATTACTGACTACTGGTTACTGATTGGCGACGCAGCCGGGCAACGGAAAAAGCGACGCCCGCGACGATCAGTGTTCCCACGATACCCGCGGCAATCGTTGCCAGCGCCTCGTTAGACAGGCCGGGCAGTACATAGTCTGGGATGATCTCGTAGGGCGCGTCCTGCGCTGTGCCAATGAAGCCCACGTCTTTGGCCACGCGCTCTAATCCGTCGGGGTGGGACGAGGCCAGAGGGGCGAGCAAGGTCACCGTCAGGGCCAGCGCCAATCCGACTGTCGCCCAACGCATACCGCCGGTCGTCGCGCTGGCCGGTTCCAGCAGATCGCGGCGCGATGCGGCGACAAAGGCCAGCGCTCCCACCGTGATCAACCCCTCGCCAACGCCGATGAGCATGTGCACGCCCGCCATCGCCGGCAGGGCCACGCCCAGCGGCGATGTGCCGGAGAAAGCGAGTTGCACGGCGCAGGCGACGGCAGAGATCACCACCGAGAGCCACGCCGCGACAAAGCCGCCGACAAAGAGGCCCCATCGTCCCATTCCATCATCGGATGGGATGGGACGTCGTTGATCTCGCGCCAGCGTTTGCACTCCCCGGTACACGCCATATGCCACCAGCGTGGCGATGATGCTCATGTTTAGGATGTTCGCCCCCATCACCAGCAGCCCGCCGTCCTGGAAAAGCAGCGCCTGGATCGCGACGACGGTGGTCATCGTCAGGATGCCAGCCCACGGTCCCAGAAGGATCGCCGCCAGTGCTCCGCCGATGAGATGGCCCGAAGTGCCTCCGGCGACGGTAAAGTTGAGCATCTGCGCGGCAAAGATGAAGGCGGCCAGCACGCCCATCAGGGGCACCTGCCGCTCGCCGAGATCCTTTTGACTGCGCTGAAGAGCGATACCCACGCCTACGAGCGCCAGAATCCAGCAGACCAGAGAGACGGCCAGGCTGAGGAACCCATCGGGAATGTGCAGGGGCGCAGGGGATGGAAGAACGGGACTGAGTAACATCTTTTCACCTCCAATGATAGTGATTGAAATACGGATAACAAAGACTGGATGCTATTACAACTGGTTGCAGTTGCAATCATTATACATTAAAGGGGCGAACTGTCCAGAAAAAGCCCCGAAGGTTTGGAAACTTTCGGGGCCTCGAGTCCGCGCTGGAATTGTGGCGTCAAGAGCTGGGTGGCAACAGCGCCTTTGTGAGCACTTCATCCATCTGCTCGACCATGACGATGTCCAGATCTTGCTGCACGCTTTCAGGGATCTCGACCAAATCCTTCTCGTTGCGCTTGGGCATGATCAAGGTTTTGAAGCCGGCCCGGTGAGCGGCCAGTACTTTTTCCTTCAGGCCGCCGATGACCAACACGCGGCCCCGCAGCGTGATCTCGCCCGTCATACCTACGTCGCGGCGTACAGCCCGGTTGGTAAAGGCCGAGATGATCGCCGTAGCGATCGTGATTCCGGCCGATGGACCATCTTTGGGGATCGCGCCCTCCAGCATGTGGATGTGGATGTCGTTCTCGTCAAAGGCCTCAGGGTTGATATCGAGGCGCTCGCTGTGGGAGCGGGTGTAACTCAACGCGGCCTGCGCCGATTCCTGCATGATCTCGCCCAGTTGTCCGGTCAGCAACAGTTTGCCATCGCCCGGCATGAGCGCGATCTCGATGGGCATCAGCTCGCCTCCGGCCTCGGTCCACGCCACTCCGGTGGCGATACCCACCCGATCTTGTTCCTCTATCTTGCTGTGAGCGAACTTGGGCGGACCGAGAAAATCATTGAGCATGTCGGCTGTGATGTGCTGTGGAGGAGACTCTTCTTCTGCCAGACGGCGGGCGATCTTGCGGCAGACGTTGGCGATCTCGCGCTCGAGATTGCGCACCCCGGCTTCGTAGGTGTACTCGCGGATGAGGCACTGCAATGTGTCTTCGGCGAAGGTAATCGGGTTGTTGTCCAGACCGTGCTCTTCCAGTTGGCGCGGGATCAAAAAACGCTGCGCGATCTCTGTTTTCTCCTCGTCGGTGTAGCCGGGGAATCGGATCACTTCCATGCGATCCTGCAACGCCGGCGGGATGGGGTCGAGAATATTCGCCGTGGTGATAAAGAGCACTTTGGACAGATCGTAAGGCAACTCCAGGTAATGGTCCGAAAAGGCATAGTTCTGTTCGGGGTCCAGGACCTCCAGCAGGGCCGCGGATGGATCGCCTCGAAAGTCCCGGCCCATCTTGTCCACCTCGTCGAGCATGAACAATGGATTGGTCGTGCCGGCACGTCGCATGGTCTGGATGATGCGGCCGGGCAGCGAGCCGATGTAGGTCCGACGGTGTCCCCGGACCTCGGCCTCGTCCCGCACGCCGCCCAGGCTCAAGCGCACGAACTCGCGCCCCAGCGCCTCGGAGATGGATCGTCCCAGCGAGGTCTTGCCGGTGCCGGGCGGGCCGACGAAGCAGAGGATCGGGCTGCGCATTTTGTCGGCGGCCAGGCGCCGTACCGCGATGTACTCCAGGATGCGTTCCTTTGCCTTGGGTAATCCGTAGTGGCGGGATTCCAGCACCCCGTCGGCGTGTTTGATGTCCAGGTTATCCTCTGTGGCGTCCGACCAGGGCAGCTCGATCAACCAGTCGAGATAGGTGCGGATCATGCCGGTCTCGGGCGACATGGGCGGCATGACGTCCAGTCGGTCGAGTTCTTTGTTCGCCTGCTCGCGCACTTCATCGGGGATGTCCATCTCGGCGACTTTATCGCGTATTTCGTTGATCTCCTGGGTGTAGGCGTCCGCCTCGCCCAATTCGCTTTGGATGACCTTCATCTGCTCGCGCAAGAAATACTCACGTTGGGATTTATCCACCTCTTGCTGTACCTGCGCGTGGATACGGTCCTCCAGTTCGAGCACATCCAGCTCTTTGGCCAGCAGGACGCTGACGTGCTGCAATCGCGCCGCCGGGTCGAGGGTCTCGAGCACTTTTTGGCGCTCGTCCACTTCCAGATCGAGGACCTGGGTGATCAGGTCGGCCAACCAGCCCGGCTCGTCAATGTTCATGGCAAAGACGTAAACGTCTTCGGGTAGGGTGCGATTTAACTGCACCACTTTTTCAAAGAGCGCCAAAACCGCCCGCATCAACGCCTCGGTGAATGGGGTTTTCTCCGGCGTTTCGTAGATGGGTATCGCGCGCACGCGGATGTACGGCTCCAGGTGAACGTACTCGACGATCTGCAATCGCTGAAGTCCCTGGCCCAGCATGCTGATGGTGCCATCGGGCATGCGCAACTTGCGGCCGATCGTCACCTCGGTGCCGAAGGTAAAGAGATCCTCTGGTTCGGGATCCATCACCTCTCCGTCCCGTTGAGCGACGGTGACGAGTGGTTCGCCGCGCTCGCTCGCCACCTCAAAGGCCTCGCGCGAACGGTCGCGCCCGACAAAGAGCGGCGTGACCATGCGGGGGAACATCACCAGGTCGCGCAGCGGCAAGAGCGGCGCCTCAATCACGCCGTCCGCTGGATCGTGCAGGGGTTCGTCTTCAAAGTCCACGTCATCCAGAGAAAATGGCATGCCCTGAGACCATCCCACCTGTGACCACCAATCCTGAAATTCTCTGCTGTACATTCAAGTCTCCCATCCTTCGTCATTGTCTGGTAACGGTGCTCCAACGTGACGCGCCCATTCTGAGCGAGCGTCGGCGACCAGGAATATGGAACCGGTCATTAACAGACCGTTGTTTGGCTCCATCATCGCCAGGCCCCGTTGGATCGATTTTCTCACGTTTACGCTGACCTCCGCGCCTCCTCCTACCTGGACGACAATATCGGCCAGCTCAATCGGCCCCTTGGCCCGGGGGTGCTCGGAGCGGGTGACGATGATATAGTCGCTGATCGGCAGCAGGTGATTCAGTATCCCGGCAATGTCTTTGTCAGCCGAAGCGCCAAAGATAAGGACCCATTTTGTATCCGGGAACCATTCTGTCAGTGCCTTGCGGAGTTCTTGCGCCGAGTAGGGGTTGTGCGCGCAGTCTGCGACCACCAGTGGCTCGCGGCTGAGTATCTCCATCCGGCCCGGCCAGTAGGTATCGTGCAGCCCCTTGTGCACAGACTCGACATGGATACGAAAACCTCGCTGGTGCATGATGTCGAGCGCGGCGATAGCCGTGGCGCTGTTCTCCAGTTGATGCCGACCCAACAGGGGGATCCAATATTCGCCATCCAACTCCGAGCCGCCATTGGCGATGAGGCGAACGGTAAAACTCTGACCATCCCGATCCACGGGGCCAGGACGATAATCCCAGTCGCGACCGATCTCGACGAGCGGAGCGTTTCGCTCTTGGCTGATGGATTCGAGCGTTTTGATCGCCTCGGCGCGTTGGGGGGCGCTTACCGTTGGGATTCCCGGCTTGATGATGCCCGCTTTCTCCCGCGCGATCTCGGCCAGCGTATCGCCCAACAGGTAGGTGTGGTCGAGGCTGAGCGAGGTGATCACGGAGACCTCCGGCGTCAAGACGTTGGTGGCGTCGAGCCGTCCGCCCAGTCCTACCTCGACGACGGCTATATCCACCTCGGAGCGGGCAAAGTAGAGAAATCCGATGGCGGTGATGGCCTCGAAGGTGGTCACGTCTGGCATTTGCTCGATCAAGGGACGGATCTCTTCCACCAGCGCGACGACGTTTTCACGTCCGATCTTTTCCCCATCTACCTGAATGCGCTCGCAGAAGGTGTGGAGATGGGGCGAGGTATAGAGACCGGTGCGATATCCGGCGGCCCGCAGACATGCCTCGCACATTGCCGCTGTGGATCCTTTCCCCTTGGTGCCGGCGATATGTAGCGCGGGAAATTGGGTGTGAGGATCGCCAACAGCCGCCAGTAACCGCTCTACCCGCGAAAGGTCGAGCGTCTCGGGTGTATATCGCTCGATGCGTGTCTTTTCGTAATCTGTAAGGCTGTGAAGATAGGCGATAGCCTCTGTATAGTTCATAATTTGTATCATCACCTTTCGATTGGCTGCGGATTGTACTCCTTTTCCGGGGAAATGCAAGTCGGCGGTCGGGTCGCCCAACGGACGTATCAGTTTCCCAATCTACCAACCTATGGTATACTTCCAGCCATAAGGAGGGATGGCTTTGAAAATTCGGTACGTTTGGATGGCGACAGCGCTGCTTTGCTTGGCACTTGCATTGTCCGCTTGCGGAGAAAAGCCATTGTTGAGTGAGGTCTCGTTCTTCTCAGACGTCATCACGCCCAACGCCGATGGCGACACGGACGTTCTACGAATTACATATAACCTGGCCCGCAGCGCGGAGGTCTCGATCTATTTCGAGGACCGGGAGGGGAACCGCTACTACTTTCGCGAGCGGGCGCATCGAGGCCCCTCCGTCGAGGAGCCTTACCAGGTCCTCTTTGCCGGCGTCGTGGATGGCTACGTGTTCCCTGGCGAGCTGTTCGACGGCTTCACGGTAGAGGAGCGCGTGCTTCGGGATGGCGTCTACACCTGGACGGTGGAGGCGACGGAGGACGAGACGGGGCACACCGAGCAGATTGAGGGCACGCTCACCGTCACCGACGCCGACACCGCGCTGCCGGAACTGCTCAACTTTACCATCTCTCCGCCCTGCTTTACGCCCAACCGGGACGGTATCGGCGACCGGGCCAAGATGAACGTGTTCTTGACCAAAGGGGATACAGAACTTGTCGTCTATCTGCTGGGGAGCGACGGGACTCGTTACTATGTGGAGCAGGACGAGGCCACCACTGCCTGGGAGGGCGAGCCTGGCCTGTACGCCTTTGACTATGACGCCGGTGTAGACGACGGCGCGCAGCCTCCACCCGACGGCGATTACGTCGTCTGGGCGACGGCGCAGGATGCCATCGGCCAACATACCGCTACCTCCGGAACCATCACCATTCAGGACGGGGGCGTCCCAATGGGCTACATCCTCAATGGTGAGGTGGAATGGTCCGACAAGAGCGTCCTTCTGGGCGACACGCTCTACTTTACGCTGACGGTGGAGAACAACAGCCCCGCCCCCCTCCGCACCAGCGGCCCACTGCCCGGCGCGGTCTACGAGAGCGATCAGAATTATGCTACTTTGGGGGAGACGATTCAATCAGGCGTCTTTCGAGTGGGCATTCACTGCGAGAACGCGCTGATCAACTATCCCTGGCGCTGGGCGGTGGGGGATGCGAGCGTGTTGGTGGAGGACGATAAGGGCCATCGCTACCTGCCGCCCTTTACGCGGGCGGTGGTGACGGGCGGGATCCGCTTCATGGACGTGATCGAGGCTCGCAATCCTCAATACTGTTGGGCCGGCCTCATCCACGAGGACGTCGAGATCTCGTCGGTGAACACGAACGTGGATCCGGTGTTTCTGTTCATCGAGGCGCCCTAGACTCGTTCGGGAAGGTAGGCGACTTGCCAGTTAGAGGAAACGGGTATATGCTAGACCGCATCGGTGCTCCAAAGAGTACGTTGAAAGGAGGTAGTGATTGCAGAATAGTCGCTGGACGTGCAATGTAGTAAAAGGCTCGATACTTAATTTACCTATAGGAGGATGAAAGTGAACACCAAGCGCGTATTACTGGTACTGCTCGTGGGCCTGTTAACCGTAGGCCTGCTGACGTCCTGTGGCCCAGGCGAATTGGGCACAGAGAAGAACCCCATCGTCTGGGTCTTTGTTCCCTCCGGCGAGACGGATCGCGTGACCGCTGGCGCCCAGTCGGTGGCCGACCTGCTGCACGAGGAAACCGGCTTGTTCTTTGATATTCGCGTCGCCACCGAGTACGCTGGCGCCATCGAGGCGATGTGTGCCGATCCACCGGAGGCCCACATGTCATCGCTGGCGACCTTTGCCTACGTGATGGCCGCCGATCGTGGCTGCGCCAAGGCGGCTATGCTCTCTGTGCGGTTCGGCAGCCCCACCTACAACGGCCAGTTCCTCGTTCGGGCCGATAGCGGTATCACCGATCTCTCTCAACTGGAGGGCAAGACGTTCTGCCGCCCTGATCCACTTTCCACAAGCGGCTGGGTGATCCCTTCGATCATGCTAAAGGGCGCGGGGGTTGATCCCAACACCGGCTTGTCCAGGGTTGTGGACGCCGGCAGCCACGATGCGGTCGCCGCCGGGGTCTATGATGGCACCTGCGACGTCGGCGCCACCTACGTGGACGCCCGCACCCGCATCGAGGAGGACTATCCCGACGTGATGGAACAGACCGCCGTCATCGCCCTCGAGCCGGATATCCCCAACGATGGCGTCCAGTTCCAGACCTCTATGCCGCAGGAACTGCGCGATCGGATCGTGAACGGGTTGTTGGCCGTCGCCCAGACGGAAGCGGGCCAGGAAGCGCTGGATACCGCCTACCAGTGGGAGGAGTTGATGAAAGCGGATGACTCGTACTACGATGCGTTCCGTCAGATTCTCCAGGCCGCGGGCATCAGCGCTGAGGATCTGGTCGGGGACTAGTTGGTGAGATTCAACCAGCAAAGGATGATGCGAGGGGGGACCCGGTGTCCCCCCTCGTGGTGAATGGGCGGAGCCTCGCGTAAGGATTGCCGCCATTATGGAGAGGAAGAATGCTTGAGATCAAGAACCTGACCAAGATCTATGACGATGGCACCGTCGCCCTGCGCGACGTCAGCTTTGAGCTGGCGGACGGTGAGTTTTTGATAGTTATCGGCCTGAGCGGTTCGGGCAAGTCCACCCTCCTGCGCTGCATCAATCGGTTGATCGAGCCGACCGAGGGGCAGATCGTGTGGGATGGGGTGGATATCACAACGGCCGAGCCGGCCGAGCTGCGCGAGATTCGTCGCCGGATTGGAATGATTTTTCAACACTTTAACCTGGTCAGGCGTTCCACCGTGCTCATCAACGTCCTCTCGGGGCGGCTGGGGTACGTGAATCCCTGGTCCAGCCTGCTGCACCGCTTCCCGAAGAAGGACCGAGAGATGGCGATGGCGGCGCTGGAACGGGTGGGCATCGCTGACCAGGCCTACAAGCGGGCGGATGAACTGAGCGGCGGGCAGCAGCAGCGGGTGGGCATCGCCCGCGCACTGATGCAGCAACCTCGCATGATCCTGGCCGATGAACCTGTAGCGAGCCTGGATCCTGTGCTGGCCCACTCGATCCTGGAACGATTGGAACAACTGAACCAGGAGGAAAAGATCGCTATTTTGTGCAGCTTGCACTACCTCGACTTGGTGCAACAGTACGCTACGCGAGTGATCGGCCTGCGGGAGGGGCAGATCGTCTACCGGGGCACCCGGGAGGAGATCCGCGCGATGACGGATAGAGAGTTCAAAGAGATTTACGGAAAAGAAGCAGTCCGCGTAGGCGTGGGTTTGCAGGAAGGAGGAAGGGCGTGATGGCGACTCGCAGAATTAAACAAGAGACCAGGCCCAGCCTGGCGCCCCCGCCCGTGGCGGGTATCGCTTCGCTGCTCATTCCCGGTCTGGGTCAAGTGCTGGCCTGGCAATTTCAGCGCGGGCTGCTGCTGCTAGGCTCTCTGATTACCAGCGTTGGATTATTCGCCTGGCGTGTCAGCTTGCTGGCCACCCGAGAGGTTGGGGCGCTGGCAAAATTCAACAAAGCTCTTCGTTGGAGCCCTTTGTTTGTGCTCCCAACGCTGGTGGGCCTGATAGCCCTGTGGTTATGGATCGCCTGGGATGCTTACCGACAAGCCCAGCCAGATCGGCGGGATGGTGGGATTGGCATTTTTGCCCTCGTTATCGTGCTCTTCTTTGTCCTGGGCTGGCAGGTAAGTGAGATCGATCCGTACAAGGCGGTGACGGAGCTGGCAGACGCCAAGGGACCTCTCTCCCGTGTACTGTGGCCCTGGTCGGCGGCCGTGACGCGGGATATTGAGATGACCAGCGCCGGGGCCGACATTTTGTCCCCCTGCGACGAACTGCCACCTCCTGCGCCGCCGAAGGAAATCTCTGGGGAACCTTACCTGAAGGCCGAACCGACCTGCGGCGATCTTTCTCAGCAGGTGGAGGAGGGAGGAGAACTCAAGACGATACCCGGTACCACGCTGACCGTCGTCGGGCGGGGCTATGAACCGAACACAGAGACAGAGCTCTGGTGGGTGGACCCCATTGGAAATGCGTTCCGTATGCGCAAGGGGGGGGAATACATCGTCTTCCAGACAGACGAGGAGGGAACTTTTGAAATTGAGGTCGATATGCCCTATCGGCTTATTCCTCCCAGTTCCGTGGGGCGTCAGGTCCACCGGATAGAGGCCCGGCAGACCGCGAAAGTGGGTGACCTGAAACCGAGTCCGGCGTTGTTGCACAACATCGAAAAGATGGTCGAGACGATCGTCCTGGGGATGATGGCGACCTTGTTCGGCATCATCTTTTCCATCCCTGTCAGTTTCCTGGCGGCCCGGAACCTGATGGCCGGCTCTCCATTCACGATGGCGCTCTACTATATCACCCGCACCATCCTGAACATCATCCGCTCCATCGAGCCGCTGATCTGGGCCATTCTCGCCATCACTGTGGTGGGACTGGGACCTTTTGCCGGTATCATCGCGCTGACGGTTCACTCTATCGCCGCGCTGGGTAAACTCTATTCCGAGGCTATCGAGTCTATCGATCCCGGTCCCATTGAGGCGATCCAGGCCACTGGCGCGAACCGCTTGCAGACGATCATGTACGCTGTGGTGCCTCAGATGATCCCGCCTTTCGTCTCCTTCTCCATTTACCGCTGGGACATTAACGTCCGTATGTCTACCGTCATCGGACTGGTGGGTGGGGGCGGCATTGGTTTCCTGTTGATCCAGTACATCCGCTTGTTGGATTATCGCTCGGCAGGCATCGCCGTCTGGTTCATCGCCATTACCGTGGCGACGCTGGACTATGTAAGCTCGAATATCCGGCAGCGATTTGTGTAGGCGACGATGCCTCGCCTGGCTGTGGTGATCGTCAGTTGGAACGTGCGCGAGTTGCTGGCAGATTGCCTGCGGTCACTCTTTGCCGACGTAGAACGAGCAAATCTGTACGCTCACGTTTGGGTAGTGGATAACGCTTCTGCCGACGGCACGCCAGAGATGGTGGCAGAAGCGTTTCCCTCTGTCCACCTCATCGCCAGCCAGGAGAACCTGGGTTTCGCCGCCGGCAACAATCGCGCGCTGCGCAAAATTGCCGATCTCCAATCGCCAATCCCAGAGTACATCTGGCTGCTGAACCCGGACACGGAAGTGCAGCCGGGCGCGACGGCGGCTCTCCTCTCCGCACTGGAGGCTCGCCCTGAGGTCGGCATGGTCGGAGCGAAACTTCTCTACCCCGACGGCTCTCTCCAGCATTCTGCCTTTCGCTTCCCCGGCCTGATGCAATTGATCTTTGAGTTCTTCTCGCTACCCGCTCGCCTGTACGATGCCCCTTTCAATGGCCGCTACCCGCGCTGTCTGTACGATAGGGAAGCGCCCTTCCCGGTCGATCATCCCCTGGGGGCGGCGATGATGGTGCGGTCGGACGTATTCGCCCAGGTGGGGCTGATGGACGAGGAGTACTGGATGTACTGCGAGGAGATCGATTGGTGCTGGCGCATACGCAAGGCGGGCTGGGAGATCCTCTGCGCGCCCGCCGCCCAGGTGGTCCATCACTCGGGTCAGTCCACCGCTCAGGTTCCCACGTCCTCTTTCGTCAACTTGTGGATCAGCCGGGCGCGGCTCTATGCGCGCCATCACGGGCCGCTCACGCGGCGATTGGCGCGGGCGCTCGTCCGCGCCGGAATGCGGCGGAGGATGCGCGGCGCTTCCCCAGAGATGGCCGCCGCCTGCCAGCAGGTCATCCGCGCCTGGGAGATCGTTCGATGAGCATCACTGCCATCGTCCCCACTCTGAACGAGGAACACAACATCCTGGACTGCCTGGAGAGCCTGGCCTGGGCGGATCGCCGCGTGGTGTTCGATTGCTTCAGCACCGACAGGACCGTGGAGCTGACCCGGCAGGTCGGGGCGGAGGTGATGCAGCATCCCTTCGAGAACTTTGCCCAGTTTCACAACGCCGCGATGGAGCGCACGGTGCCATGTGGTGGCCCACGACACCACATGGTGGAGGCGGACTGGATCTTTTTCGTGGACGCCGACGAGCGGGCCACGCCAGAACTGGCAAAAGAGATCCTCAAGACCATCGCCGCGGATCGGGAGGAGGTGCTCTGGTGGGTGCCGCGCCACAATTATATCTTTGGACGCCTCACGCTGGGGGCGGGCTGGTATCCCGATTATCAGGCGCGCCTGCTTCGTCGGGGTCGCGCTCGTTGGGAGCGGCCCGTCCACGAGGTGGCGATAGCGGACGGGCCGGAGGGATACCTGAAGCATCCCCTCATCCACTACAACTATGACGACCTGCCTGACTTTATGGCCCGCCAGGAGAGATACAATCGCATTGACGCCGGAATTCTCCTGGAGGAGGGGATCCGGCCCCGCTTCTACACGCCGTATTCTCAGGCGGCACGTCAATTCTGGTGGCGGTTCGTGACGCTGCGCGGTGCGCGGGATGGGTTGCACGGACTGTGGCTCAGCTTACTGATGGCCTATTACGAGATGAAAAAGTACCGCCTCCTGGCAGGGCTGTGGCGGGCGTCGAGCGTTGACGGCTTTGACCAGATATGATATACTGCCCCTGATACAGCCAGATGACTGACGTGCTTCTGGAGGGAGGTGCGATTTCGAGACCAGTACAATGATCAATGAGCCTGTTCTGGTGCTCAACGGGAATTACGAACCGCTCAACGTATGTAATATGAAACGGGCGATGGGGTTGATCCTGTCGGGCAAGGCGACGGCGCTGGAGAACGGGCGAGGATTCATTCGAACCGTCTCCCGCACCTTTGAGCGTCCCTCGGTCATCCGCCTGATCTATATGGTGCGCCGGCCCCGACCCCGCGTGCGGCTGTGCAAGCGCGAGATTCTGCGCCGGGACGGGCATCGCTGCCAGTATTGCGGGCGGCAGGTGAGTCAACTGACGATAGATCACATTGTGCCTCGCCACCGGGGCGGGCAGCATCGTTGGGAGAACCTGGTGGCGGCCTGTCCCCAATGCAACCGAATCAAGGGCGGACGCATTTTGGCGGAAGCGGGAATGGCGTTGCTGCGCCCGCCTTTCGAGCCGCGTCCCACGGCGCAGTATATTTTTGGACGGTACGCGTCGGGCAACGGCAGGTGGACCAAGTACTTGGAAGGTTGGTAATGGCGCGGACGGGACCGAAAACCGGAGCCGGGTCCAACCCGGCTTTTTTGCTTATCGCTTTTCGAGGAGTCACCATGAACTCTGTTCACCCAGAAGGACGAAAATGTAGGGCGGTTGCGGATTGGGACAATCCGACGCTAACCGCCATAGGGTCGGATAACGTGCAACCTCCGGTTGCCTGCCGCCCTACAGATTTATTTTCAGGGGAGATAGCCAACAATGAGTAAACCGTTTAACTATGGAGGACAGGCCGTCATTGAGGGGGTCATGATGCGTGGATCGCGCACGATGGCCATCGCCTTGCGCGACCCCGATGGAAACATCATCGTGGAAAGAGAGCCGCTCAACGAGACGCTCTATCGCGGCCCGATCAGCCGCATCCCTTTCCTGCGCGGACTGGTCACGCTGTGGGACGCGCTGGGCCTGGGGATGAAGGCGCTGATGATGTCGGCGGATGTTTCGGCTGGCGAGGAGGTATCGTTTGAGGGGCCGGTGACTTGGGTGACAGGGCTTGTGGGCATTGGCATGGGCATAGGGCTTTTTATGCTGCTGCCCTCGTTCCTGGTTGGATTGCTGGTTCCCTACATCGACTCAAGAGGGCTGCTTAGCTTGCTGGAGGGCATCGTGCGACTGCTCATCATTATGGGCTATATGTGGGTCGTCGGTTTCATGCCCGATATCCAGCGTGTGTTTGCCTATCACGGCGCGGAGCACAAGACGATCAACGCTTACGAGACAGGCGTAGGGCTGACCGTGGACGAGGTGCGTCCTTTCCCGACCGCTCACGTTCGCTGCGGCACGTCCTTTCTCTTGACGCTGGTCATCATCACGGTCTTGATCTTTGCTCCCTTCAGACAGCCCTCGCTGATCGGGCGTTTGCTCAGTCGGCTCTTGCTGCTGCCGGTCCTCGCTGGTATTTCTTACGAGGCGATCCGCCTGACGGCCCGCTTTGCCGACCGGCCCTGGATGCAGGTATTGAGCGCGCCCAACCGGGCGCTCCAACGTTTGACGACCCGCGAGCCTGACGACGGGATGCTGGAGGTGGCGATCACGGCGCTAAAAGCTGTGCTTTCGGACGAAGAGATTGCTCTTGCCGAAGCGGAGGGTGAATCCGGGGAAGAATGATGGACATCCTCGCGGCCATGCAGCAACGTACGAGCGTTCGCAGCTATGCGGATCGTTCAGTAGATCCGACCTTGCTGGAGCGCCTGCTGGCTTTTTCTGCCACAGCCGAGCATCTTACCGAGGTTCCGCCGCGCGTCGCGCTGGTCAGCGGGGTGGAGCGGACGCGGCGCGTGCTCACCTACATGGTTGGCTCCTACGGACTGGTGCAGAACCCGCCCCATCTGCTGGTGGGCGTGTTACCTAAGGAAAGCGACCTGGCCCGGCTCGACCTGGGGTACGTGCTGGAGCAGGTGGTGCTGGAGGCGACCCGGCTGGAGTTGAGCACTTGTTGGATCACCGGCTCCTACGATGCCGAACAAGCCGGGGACACCGTGGGATTGGATCCGGCCGAGGTGGCGGCGGCAGTCTGCGCGCTCGGTTATCCCACCGAGAGCGGCCTGGGCCGTATCCATACTCGCGTCGTGCGTCGGTTGGCGGGCGGCCATCAGCGCAAACCGCTGACAGAGATCGTCTTCGCCGGACGCTGGGGAGAACCCTGGTCGCCGGACGAGGCCGACTCGACGCTCGTTGACGCGCTGGAGCACGCCCGGCTGGCTCCCTCGGCCAGCAATCGCCAGCCGTGGCGTTTCATCGTCCGGCCGGATGACGCGGCCTTGCCGGTGGTGCTCGCGTTGGCGCGGCCCAAACCGATAGACGCCGGCATCGTGATGGCTCACCTGGCGCTGGCCTCCGCCGCGCTGGAGCGCGCGGGAAGGTGGCAGGTGCGGTGGCGGGATGCTGCCCTGGCGCGGGAATGTGGCTTGCCGGATGGGGTGATCCCTGTGGCGACTTTTTCCTGAACCGATGGGACAATTCTTTGCCAAAGAGTACACGGGCGAGCCGTTCCGGCTGTTCGGCCCGCCGCACCTCATCGCCATAGGCATTGTCCTTCTCATCAATCTCATCCTGATCCGCTTCGGACGACGATTCCC
Source organism: Anaerolineae bacterium (assembly GCA_034437455.1). Classification (GTDB taxonomy): domain Bacteria; phylum Chloroflexota; class Anaerolineae; order B4-G1; family B4-G1; genus DAOTUB01. The sequence goes on from DAOTUB010000085.1 coordinate 37,436, forward strand.
TCCGCGCTGGCGCTCTCCGCTTCGCTATACGCTCGCGTTCATTCTCGTTTTTAACGAGGCCCTCTGGCACGGGTGGAACTGGGCCACCGGCCAATGGACGATCCAGACGATGCTGCCCCTTCACCTTTGCAGCGCGCTGATTTTTCTCAGCGCGCTGATGCTCGTCACCAAAAGCTATCTCTTGTACGAACTGGTCTATTTTCTGGGGATCGCGGGCGCTTCTCAGGCGCTCATCACGCCGGACGCCGGCCGGTATGGGTTTCCCCATTTCCGCTTTTTTCAGTGCATCATCTCCCACGGTTCCGTCGTCGTCGCCGGGGTTTTTATGACGGCCGTGGAGCGGTTTCGCCCGTTCCCAAAATCTATTCTACGAGTGGCCGTGATCGCGAACCTCTACATGCTGTTCGTTGCCATCGTGAATACCCTCATCGGCAGCAATTACCTGATGATCGCCTACAAGCCCCAGGCGGAATGGCCGACTCTCTTTGACCTGCTGCCGCCCTGGCCGTGGTACATCCCTGTGATGGAGTTGATCGGCCTGGCGTTGGCGCTGCTTCTCTATCTCCCCTTTGCCCTGCGGGATTGGAAAGCCAAGAGCGCAGCTTGACGGTATGGAGTTGGGTTTCTCTTCACCTATTCTCCCACTCAATGTTATCAAATTAAGGAAGCGAGCGCCGGTTGAGTAGGCCCGAAGGGCCGTATCGAAACCAAGCGAGCGGGTCTTGTAACAGATTTCGACTGCATGGGCTGCGCAGGGGTTTCGATGAACTCAACCCAGGGGTTTCGATACGCTCCAGCGCGAAAAGCGCGCGCTTCTGCTACCCAACCGACGGCGCTTAATGACGTTGTTATTCCACTTCCCTTGGGAACAGCGGTGGCCCTGGAATCACCTGCGTCCCTGGTTGGAGCGATCCCCAGGATAGCCCATCCTTCAGCAGTATCGGCGGCTGCCAACCCAATCGACGCCATAGCTCGGCCATCCGTTCGGGCAGCACGGGCTGGAGCAGGATCGAGGTCAGGCGCAGCGCCTCGGTGGCGTGGTAGAGAATCGTCGCCACTCGCTCCGCTTGCCCTGCTTTGGCCTGCCTCCAGGGCGCGGTTCGCTCCAGGTAGCTGTTGATCTCGCCGACGACGCTCATCATCTGCGCCAGCGCCTCGTTGATCGCCAATGCCTCAATCTGATCGAGCGCCTGGGGGACCAGGGCGAGGCATCGCTTGCGCAAGGCCGTCTCCTCGTCCGTCGGCTCCCCCGGCTTGGGGATTCGCCCGTCGCAGTATCGCCCGATCATGTTGACCAGCCGGTGCAGCAAGTTGCCCAGGTCGTTCGCCAGGTCTCCCTGGTAGCGATGGACCAGATTTTCCTCGCTGAAATCGGCGTCGCGGCCCAGCGTCATGTCGCGCATCAAAAAGTAGCGGAACCCATCCACGCCGTAGACCTCGGCCAGGTCGAGGGGTTTGACCACGTTGCCCAGCGATTTGGACATCTTGGTCTCCTGAACCACCCACCAACCGTGGGCAAAGATCGTCTGGGGCTGGGGCAGACCGGCGGCCTGGAGCATCGTCGGCCAGTAGACCGAGTGTGTGGTGAGAATGTCTTTGCCGATCAGGTGAATGGCTTGCGGCCACAGGTGGGCGAAATGCTCGTCGTCCACCAGGTAGCCGGCCGCGGTGACATAGTTGATCAGCGCGTCGAACCAGACGTAGGTTACGTAATCGGGATCGAAGGGAAGCGGGATACCCCAACTCAGACGATTCACGGGCCGGGAGATGCACAGGTCGCCCAGGGGGCGGCGCAGGAAACCCAGGACCTCGTTGCGGCGGCTCTCTGGCTGGATGAACGACGGGTGCGCGGTGATGTATTTGATCAGCCAATCCTGGTAATCGCTCATCCTGAAAAAGTAGTTTGGCTCGACGATCCGCTCGACCGGCCGCTCGCAGTCGGGGCAATTGCCGTCTATCAGATCCTTCTCGGTCCAGAACCTCTCGTCGGGCACGCAGTACCAGCCCTCGTATTCTCCGCGATAGATTTCTCCCCGGTCCCACAAGCCTTGCAGGATCGTCTCGACGACGCGAACGTGGCGCGGCTCGGTGGTGCGGATAAAGTCGTCGTAAGCTACGTGCAGCCGCTCCCAGGTCTGCCGGAAGCGGACGACCATCTCGTCGGCGTGGGTCTGGGGATCCACGCCCAACCATTGGGCCGCTTCTTGCACTTTCTGCCCGTGCTCGTCGGTCCCGGTGAGGAAAAAGGTCTCGTCGCCGCGCAGCCGGGCGTAGCGGGCCAGCACGTCGGCCAGGATGGTGGTGTAGGCGTGCCCCAGGTGCGGCTCGTCATTAACGTAATAGATCGGCGTGGTGACGTAAAATGGTTTGCTCATCATGTTCCTCCTTTTGGGTGAACGAAAAAAGCCTCCCGTCGGGGAGGCTTTGTGATCGCACAGACTGTGATAGGTTTAGGTCTACAACCTCCCCAACGCCCCATAGCCATGGCCGATGACCATGGCACTGCGCATCATCATGTTGTTGGAGAGAGTGACCAAAGGTTTCATATTGCACCTCAATCTTGACTACATCGTACCACACATTCACCCAACGGTCAAGCGAGAAGGAAGGTTGAAAACTGGGTCTTTTGTGGTACACTGCCTTCTGGCTTCGAGGTTGGGAGCAACCACTGAGGTGGTTGCTCAGGCCGTTGAAGCGAGCGCTGGTTGAGTAGCCGCCGCGCTTTTTGCGGCGGCGTATCGAAACCAAGCGAGCAGCTTTTGTGACTGATTTTGCCTTCCATAGGTTGCCTAGAGGAGATATCGAAATGAACAATACAATGGTGGCAGAATCTACGGATCGATCTGCCGAAACTGAAGAATTCCAAACCGGTCGCGTGCTCACCATCAGCGCCGCGCACGGCGTGCACGATACATACACGGCCTTCCTGCCGTCTCTGCTGCCGGTTTTTATCGCCAACTTTGTCCTCTCCAAGACCGAGGCCGGGCTTTTGACCGTCTTTATGCAGGGGCCGTCGCTGCTTCAGCCGTTCATCGGCCACCTGGCCGACCGGCTCAGTTTGCGCTACCTCGTCATCCTGGCTCCGGCGGTGAGCGCCGCGATGATGAGCTTGTTGGGCGTGGCCCCAGGGTACGCCGTGTTGGCCCTCTTCTTGATCGTCGCCGGAATCAGCTCCGCCAGTATCCACGCGGTGGGGCCGGTGATGGCTGGGCGCGTATCAGGACGGCAACTGGGCCGCGGGATGGGGTTCTGGATGGTCGGCGGCGAGGTGGGGCGCACGTTGGGGCCTATCGTGATCGTAACGGCCCTCGAATTCTTGACGCTTAAGGGCACGCCTTGGCTGATGCTCGCGGGCCTTTTGATGTCGGCCATCCTGTATGTCCGGCTCAGAGACGTGCCTGGACGGTCCTTGGATGTCGGCCAGGGACTTCCTTGGTGGCAGGCGTTGCGGAGCATGGGGCCGCTTCTGATCCCGTTAGCAGGCGTCATCTTGGTGCGCTCCTTCATGGTATCGGTGTTGACCACCTACCTGCCCACTTTTTTGAATGAGGAGGGCGCTGCTCTCTTCGTCGCTGGCGCTTCTCTCTCGATCTTGGAGGCGGCGGGCGTGGTGGGCGCGTTGCTCGGAGGTTCACTGAGCGACCGTTTTGGCCGTCGCTCTGTTCTTTTTGCCTCTATGCTGGTCACGCCGATTTTTATGTTTGTCTTCTTGGCAGTGGAAGGATGGCTCCACATCCTCTTGCTCTTGACGATGGGCCTCACCGCGCTATCCGTCACCCCGGTTATCATGGCGCTGGTGCAGGAGAGTTTTCCCGATAATCGGGCGCTGGCTAACGGCGCCTACATGGCGCTGGGCTTTACGATCCGCGCTGTGGTGATCGTCATCCTGGGCGCGATCGGGGACCTGTTCAGCCTGCGCGTGGCCTTTATCGTCGGCGCAGTCGTCCCGTTGTTGGGGTTGCCCTTCGTTCTGCTTTTGCCAAAGGCGCGTGTTCTTGACAGCCAGGGGTAGCGTGTTATGATACTGTCAGCGTCCAAGTCGGCCAGGCGGTCGCTTCCCCCCCTCTTTCCCCCCCATTGGGGGGGATGAAGGGGGGGGGAGAGGAAAGTCCGGGCTCCAAAGGGCAGGGTGCTGGATAACGTCCAGGTCGGGGGCGCATCGGACGATGCGTTACTCGACGGAAAAGGGCCACAGAAAAGTAGACAGCCTGGTCGGTAGACCAGGTGATGGTGAAAAGGTGGTGTAAGAGACCACCGGCGTCGTTGGCGACAACGGCGGCCAGGCAACCCCCACCCGGAGCAAGGCCAAGCAGAGGCGAGGGACGGCCCGTCCCGCTCGAGCCTCGGGTAGGCCGCTAGAGGCGGCGAGCAATCGCCGTCCCAGATAGATGATCGCCGCCCCGGCCTCCCGCCGGGGGACAGAACCCGGCTTATCGGCCGGCTTGGGCGCGTGTTCAGGGTATCCAAACGGGCCTGTGCTTTGTGGGCATTGCGGAGGACGATGGGCAGGGCGGTGTACGTTGAGTGACAATTAGGCCTGAACGCGTGGGTATGCGCAGACGGTCGTCGGCGCAGATAAACGCCAGTGGCGTTTCACCGTTGTTGACCAAATCCTGATTGAGAGACCAGCCTGTTGCCAGTTGTACTGTATCGTAAGCACGCAGCGGGTATTGATTTGCCAGCCGACGAGCAGTGTCAATTACCACTGGCGGAACGCCCAACAACGTGTACCGATACGTGATGTCATAGTCAAAGAACTGAACTGCCGTGGAGTGGTCAGCAGGCAGCAGGGTTCCATCCCGCAACCTGCGGGCAAAGGCGCACGTGGTTTCTACAGCGGTCAATTGCGACGTGAACACAGTGGGAGCTATAGTAGAGGCAAGGTATGTCCTGACCCAGTTACTCCCGGTTTCTGTGACGTATTGTTTGAGCAAGGCGCTGGTATCAAAGTAGGCGACGTTCACCATTCTCCCCGTTCTTCGATGATGATTTCTGAAAGGGGTTTACCTGGTGCGCTCCCCATCAGATTAGCTAATCGAAGGCGCTCTTCCGCAGATACAGGATCGGGCGGAATTGGTCCAGGGGGGCGCGGACGCATCCAGCCTTTGGCGACTAGTCTCTGGATCAGGGCCTCCACCTTATCTTCCGGCTCCTCCGATACGTCAGGAGCTTTTGGCAAAACCTGGATGCGCACCTGTTGCTGTTCCTGCAAATCGAGTGGCTGCAACGGCCGCAGCATCCCTTTCTCGTACACCGCCGTCACAATCTCCATCATTTCCAACCTCCCCGGCCAATCACGCATGACGCATTACGTTTCACGCATTATACCAGAAAGGCAACTCTATGAAAAGCACCCACGTATCCCAATCCATCGCCGCCGCGACGCAACTGCGCCTGCCCGGCGCGACGGGCAGGGTGGCGCGCAAGATGCGTTACATGGACGAGGTCGCGCCGCGCTTTCGCGGAGGATACCATCATCCGTCGAAATTCACCGCTACCGAAAAAACAACAGAATGATAGGGGGAACCTCAAACATCTGATGAGAACGCAAAGGTTCGTTTTGGCAATTGGACTTGGGCTATTCCTAACACTCTGGGTGGCCTGTGCACCGCACGCGCTCGCGGATGAGAGCACCCCGCATCTCTGGGTTTTCCCTGAGGGATGCGGCGGACAACCGACTCCCTGTTTCCCCACCATCCAGGACTCGCTTGACGCGGCCGAGGATGGGGCCACGATCCATGTGGCCGAGGGTGAATACCAAGAGCTGTTGACAGTGAGCACCAGCGTGACGCTCACTGTTGACCAGCCGACGAGCGGCGAAGCCTATGCCACGGTCCGACCCCCGGAGTCAGGGGGTGAGCCCGAGACTGGTGCCTTGCTGACGGTCCCGAGTGGGAAAACCGTCGCGGTTGACCACTTCATCTTTCGGGATGGGGTGGCGCCCGTTTACTTCCGTGCGGGCGGAATCAACAACGACGGGAACCTCACCCTCCTTAACTCCAGTGTCCTGGATTGCTCCGGCGATACTGGCGGGGGGATCTCTAACCAGGGTGGAAGTTTGACCCTGATGGATTGCACGATCGCGGGGAATGAGTCAGTGGCTGTCGGTGGAGGGATCAATACAACAGACGGATCCCTTACTGTTATCAACAGCGCCGTGAGCAACAACAGTGCCGGAGGCCCAGGTGGAGGTGTTCACATTGGGAACAGCTCATCAACTATCCTTTCAAGCACCATTGAGGGAAATGAGTCTTCTGCCAATGGAGGAGGAATCAAGTACTCCTTCATCCGGGCTGGAGAAAATAAGGTCGAAAACAGCTCAGTGACCTTGAACTCCGCTCCAGCAGGAACAGATGTCTACATCTACCGCGGCTACGATGGAGGCTATGTGGGCTACTGCAACGTCGAAGTAGGAGAAGTGGTGGTCTATGACGGAGAAGTGGAGGACGGCTTCATCGAGGATTGTCCTTCGCCACCCGAGAATGAGCCCCCCCCCAGTTCACCTCCAACCCAATTCTGTCGACGACGGTCGGCGAGATGTATGTCTACACCGCCACTGCCACTGACGCAGACGGGGACCAGTTGGTGTTCTTCGCCCCGGCGAAGCCAGACTGGGCGATGTTTGCCCCGTTGGGTGACGGGACCGCTGTTTTGAGTGGCATCCCGCCAGAGGCCGGCGAGTTCACGACCACCCTGGTGGTCCTAGACAGCGAGGCGAGCGATTACCAAGTCTTCGTCATCACCGTCGAAGAGCCACCACCGCCAGTGACGGTCATTGCCCTTGACGATCCGTATACCCGGATCGACGAGGACACGTCAATCCTCATTGACGTGCTGGTGAACGACCACACCGAGCCCGAGAACCAGGATTTGCAGATCCTGTCGATCGGAACTCCGAGTCAGGGCGGAACGGCTGAGGTGCTGTCAAGCACCATCAGCTACACGCCCGAGCTCAACTTCAACGGGGTGGAGACGTTCACCTATACCGCGGGTTGTGCCGGATGCGAATCCGATACGGCCACGGTAACGGTGACGGTCAACCCCGTCAACGACGCCCCTGTGGCGGTCGACGACTCGGTCACCACCGACGAGGGGGAGGCCGTCGTCATCGCATTGCTCGCCAACGACTATGACGTGGATGGCGACAGCTTGACGGTCAGCGATATTGGCTCCCCGTTTACGGGAACACTCGCCTGTACCGGCGCGGTCAGCTCGACGGGGGTGGTGACCTACACCCCTCCAGTGAGCTACGAACTCACCACGGTCGTGAGCTTCACCTACGAGGTGAACGACGGCCAGGGCGCTACCGACAGCGCCACGGTCAGAATTCTCCTCAACCCGGTGAAGGTCTATCTCCCGCTCGTGGTGAGGAATCAATGAGTCTGTAGGTTGGGTTTCGGCGGGGTTTGCCGAAACCCAACGCCTGAAAGCGTCACGGCCAGAATCACCCTCAATCCGGTGAGGGTCTACCTCCTGCTCGTGATGAGGGGCCGATGAACGAGTTACCGCACCACGGTGTACGCTGAGTGACAAGTAGGCCCTGGAACCGTTGCATTAAATTGCCATGAGAGCCTTTTGTAATTCATTGTGCGTCTGATCCTTGTGAAGGTTTAGTGGATATTTTCAGCTCAAAGGAGCTTTTCCAATCAGAAGCACCTCGATTTCCGAGGCTATATGCAACCTTCGCAAGGGTTGTCGGAATTAAGGGGAGGAAAATGCCTGTACGCTTTGGCTTCACACCGGTAGCGTCTGGATTTCTACAGCGTGAAGAGGCGTTCGACCAGATCGTCGGGGAATACGTTCTGGCCCTGGAGCGAATGGGCGGCGAGCGGTGGTCCGATGAGATGCTGGACAAATCAGTCTGCCTCTTCTACCTGGTCGTCACTGGAGGGACCGAGGAGGCGATCCTCAAGCTCCGCGCCGACCGGGCCAGGACCGCGCCCGACGAACCGGCCTTTTTGCTGGCGCACTCAACGAACAACTCGTTGCCGGCCGCGTTGGAGGTGCTGGCCCGGCTTCAGCAGGACGGCGAGCGGGGCGCGATCTTTTACCTCCAGGGGCCTGATGACGAAACGGGGTTCGGGCGGATCGAAGCAGCCATGCACGATCTGGAGACGAGTCGCGTTTTGAAGCGGGCGCGGATCGGCCTGGTGGGTAAACCGTCGAATTGGCTCGTCGCCAGCAGCCCTGATCCCGCCATCGTGCAGGAGAGGTGGGGGCCACAGGTCGTGTCCATTGGTATGGATGAGGTCGCTCAGGCTTTCCGATCTGTGTCTTCAGAGGCGAGCACTGGCATCCTGGAACCCCTCGTAGCCAACGCCGCGGCAGTGCGCGAGCCTTTGCGGACCGAGTTGGAGGACGCCGCGCGGCTTTACACCGCCCTGAAACAGGTGGTAGAGCGACATCGTCTGGACGCGCTCACCGTGCGCTGCTTCGACCTGGTGCTCGATTTGCGGAGCACCGGCTGCCTGGCCCTGGCGCAACTCACCGACGAGGGCGTCATCGCCGGGTGCGAGGGCGATCTGGTGAGCACGGTGGGGATGCTCTGGGCATACGAACTGCTCGGCCAGATTCCCTGGATGGCCAACTCCGCCCAACTGGACGAGGTAGGCAACACGCTCTGGCTGGCTCACTGTACGATCCCCCTCCGCATGGTCCGGGAATATTGCCTGCGCTCCCACTTTGAGTCGGGGCTGGGCGTGGGGATCCAGGGAACCTTGCCTAGCGGATCGGTCACGCTGCTGCGCATCGGCGGCGCGGCGATGGAAAAGCTGTGGCTGGCGGAGGGTGAGGTTCTCCAGTCGGGCGATTCGGAGGCGCTCTGCCGCACCCAGGCAAAGATTCATCTGACACGCGGTGAGGTTCGAGATTTGCTGCGCGCGCCGTTGGGCAATCATCTGGTCCTGGTGCCGGGCCGCCACGCCGATCGCCTTTGCGCGTGGTGGGAGATGATGGTGGGCTGACGTAATCAGTTTCTTCCTGGTTCTTCTGCGCATGCCCAAGCTGCCTGCAGGGGGTCAATTTGGTTGGAAATTGAACGTAAAACCGCTATCCATTGTATATGTATAGATTACTGCGCAACGAGAGATCAATATCGGGAGGGGAACGATGTCTCCGAATTACTGGCTCTGGAGAGTGAATAAATCCTCATTCGTATTTTTTATTATGGTTCTGCTGTCGATGGGGATAGCCTTCAGCCTGGTCTCAGCGCGAGAGGTCCGCGCAGATACCTACACCGTGTGCGCTGCCGGCTGCGATTTCACGACCATTCAGGCTGCTATAGATGACGCCAGCGTCGTCGCAGGTGACGTTATCCACGTCACTGACGTCGTTCATACTGAGATGGGCATCATCGTAAACAAGGGCGTCACCATCCAGGGCCTGGGGGCTTTTAGCACCACCGTGCAGGCCCACGCCACAGCCGGGGGAGCCGACGACCGGGTGTTCTTTATTACGAATGGCGTCAGTGCGACCATCAAGGGGATGACGATCCGGCACGGTAACCCCACCTCGACGCCGGAATCCGGCGGTGGCATCAGGAACGAGGGTGGGTTGACACTCGAAAATAATGTCATCAGGGACAACAGCGCCAGCGCCGGCGGGGGCATCTTTAACGAGGGCACGCTGACGCTGATCAACTGCGCCATCACCGGTAACGAAGCCAGGGGCGGCGCTGATTCTTACATGGAGTGCAGTACCGGCGGCGGCATCAAGAATATGGTGGGTGTGCTGACACTTATCAACAGCACCGTCAACGGGAACACTGCCGGGAAGAAAGGCGGCGGCTTTCACATTGCCTGCCACGGCACATTGGTGCTCATCAACAGCACCGTCAGCGGCAACCGCGCCGAAGGCGACGGCGGCGGAATCTACCTGAATGGCGTGGGCGAGTTCGAGCACGGCACTATTAGCGGCAACGAAGCCCACAATGGCGGCGGTATCTATGTGAGTGGATCGCCGGAGCGTGGGGTTACATACGGTCTGCTCAATTTCACCGATACCATCGTCGCCAATAACGCTTCCCGGATGGAAAAATATGGCGTTGCCGATTGTTTTATCGGTGATTATGGTTCGATTGGTATAAATCGTAACAATCTCGTGGAAGACAATAATTGCAACCCAGATTACTCCGGCGAGCCTCGCCTGGCTGACTTGGCCGACAACGGCGGCGACACTCAGACTCACGCGTTGCTTCCTGGCAGCCCGGCAATTGACGCGATCTCTGCGGACGAGTGTACTGTCGAGATGGATCAGCGGGGGGTGTCCCGACCTCAGGCGGCAGGGTGCGACATTGGCGCGTATGAGTGGCAACCGGCTAAGAACGGCAGCCTGGACTCGACAAAGTGTACAGGCTCGCTGGTGGTGTTTTTGATCCTGCTCGTCGTCGGGTTGGTAATTGCCTGGCGCCGACAGCACTCGTCTGAGAACCAGAGCTAGGTGAAGTAATATGATCAGAAGTTACGCAGTTCGCCGGCTGAGTAGGAGTGAAACGACGTATCGAAGCCAAGCACGGATCTTACAAGCACCGCTGGCCCTGGTTTCGATACGCTGGTGCTACTCAACCGACGGGCTCGCTATTGACTGCGTAACTCCTGATGGTGTGAATCTCTCGAAATATCCCCTTTGGGCGCCTTTTCAGTAAAAATATTGGACACCTATCCAATAAGAAAATTCCCCAGATGCCCGATGCATCCGGGGGATTTCTGTTGTAAGATAAGGGCGTTCCGACACGATAGCCATCGCCGGAAGGGGGAGATATGTTTGTTCAGCCAAGTGATAGACAGCTTGTTGATAAAGTTCAGTCCGGCGATCTGGATGCGCTGGGCGTTCTGTACGAGCGTCACAAACTCTGTTTGTATCGGACCGCTTTGGCGATCACGAACGACTCGTCGGCGGCCGAGGATATTCTTCAGGATTGCTTTCTTCGCCTGCATCGGTACGCCCGCAATATGGATCGTTCGTTGCCGTTACAGCCCTGGCTTTACCGAGTCGCGATCAACCTGGCCTACAATTGGGAAAAGAGCAAAAAGAACGGGCAGGCGGCAGATCGGTTATCGGAGCTGATTCATTATCCCCTGGAACGACGAGCGGAAAAGAATAATGTACAGAGTGAAGTGATGGATGCTATCTCGTCGTTGGATACTAGCCAGCGTGTCGTCGTCGTTCTTTTTTATTTGAACTCGTTTAGCGTGCAAGAGATTGCATCGATCCTGGGCTGTCCAGTGGGCGCCGTACAAGCTCGTCTCAACTGTGGCCGTGAAAATTTGCGGCGTGCGCTGGAGTCGAGGTTCGAGGTGCCTGCTAAAATGATCTAGATTTCGTCCAGCCACATCCCTCCTCTGTGTTCCACCGACGGATCTGATGTTCCCACTTTTATTTTTTCCTTGTGTCATATCTGGTATAATTCATCGGAGAACGGTGAAAGCAAGGCAAAATCGGCAGAAGGAGCAAACTGTGTCTATTTGTTACAAGATATTCGTTGCATTGACGAGCATTCTAATCCTTGTCGTCGGTTGTAGAGAAGCGGATCCCGCATCCCCTATGCCAGTTCCCCCCACGTCCACGTCCGTTCCGCCGACCACTGAGACGACATACACCTCTGTTTTGCCAGAAACAGCCTTTACTTCGCCTCTGGCTTCAACCTCGCCCATCGAGCCAACGGTTGAGAGTCGTACCGATGATCTATCGGAAGAAGAGGCGGCGACGCTCGGCAGTCTGGAACAAGTCGACGAGCATCCGCTCTACACGATGCACTATTATGGCGCGTACGATGAGCGGCTCTCTGCTGCCCCAGGATCGCCGCCCGCGTGGGCCTGTTCGCTTTTCGCGGCGCTCGGTGACGCGGACAACATGCTCTATGGCCGCAACTTTGACTGGGAATTCAGCCCAGCTCTGCTCCTGTTCACCGATCCTCCCGGTGGATATGCCTCGGTCTCGATGGTGGATATTGCCTACCTGGGATTCGAGGGAGACGCGGCGAGCGGTCTGACCGAGTTGCCGCTCGTCGAGCGCCAGGCTCTCTTGGATGCGCCTCGTATGCCGTTTGGTGGGATGAATGAACGTGGTCTGGTCATTGGCATGGCGGCCGTGTCGCCGGGGGATATGCAGCCCGATCCAGACAAAGAGACGACTGGATCGTTGAGGATAATTCGCAAAATGCTCGACCGCGCCAGTAACGTGGACGAGGCCCTTGCCATCATACAAAGCTATAACATTGATGCGACGGGCGGCCCGCCTCTCCACTATCTGATCGCCGATGCGTCGGGCCGTTCGGTCTTGGTCGAGTTCTATCAGGGGGAGATGGTGATCATTCCCAACGAGACGGACTGGCACCTGGCGACCAATTTCTTGCGCGCCTCGGTCGACGATCCTGCGGAAGGAGGGTGCTGGCGGTACGACGAGGTCAGCCAGCGACTTGCCGAAGCTGAGGGTCAGCTTTCCACACAAGAGGCCATAGACCTCCTGGCAGACGTGTCCCAGGAGATTACCGAGTGGTCCATTGTTTACGGAATCAGTACCGGCGATATCGACGTGAGTATGGGACGGGAGTACGATAACATACACACCTTCCATCTGAGCCTCGCGGGCGAATAGCGTCCCTCAGGAAATTGAAAAATGTTCCGGTTTTTCTGGTTCCTGAATCGGAGAATTATCCTCGTCGCGCTAACTCTGGCGGCGGTCACTGCCTGCGCTACGTCGGCTCCGGTAACGACGCTTGTACCTACCGCCACGCCAACCGCTACCGCGACGCCTACACCAACCGCTACTGCGACGCCAACGTCAACCGCTACTGCGACCTCGACTGCAACTCCCTCTCCCACGCCGACGGCGACCGCTACCGCGACGCCTCTGCCAGAGAGCGTCTTTCTGGAGCCGATGAACTATCAAGCGCAGACCTACAATAACTGTGGCCCGGCCAGCATCGCCATCATCCTCGGCCACTATGATCGTTGGATCACTCAGCACGAGGTCAACGAGCAGGTTCCGCCTGGCCCCTCGGCCTGTATGATCGCGGACTATATGCCCCAGTATGGTCTCGAGGCCCGAGTGTATGAATCTCCACCCTCCACCGATCCGATTCGTCTGCTGTTGGCGAACGGTATCCCGGTCATTGCCAATCAACTGCTGGAATCTGCCAGCGACATCGGCCACTATCGCGTCATCAAGGGGTACGACGACGCAGCGCGCGAGTTTATCTCCGATGACCCGCTACAGCGCAAAGGCCCGGACTTGCGCATCAATTACAATGTCTTTGCAAGGTACTCAACCCCTGGCGCCTTTATCCCCGTCTATCCTCCAGAGATGGACCGATTGGTGCGCTCGCTGATGAGAGACTTGAGAATGACCGAGATTTTTTACTGTCCGCCCTGACCACCTGAAGGATAGCCGTCTGGTTAGACGGCTCAAGAAACATAACGTACAGGAGAACAAGATGACTTTCAGAAATATGCTTAGGATTATCCTCGTCGCGCACGTGCTCCTGGCAGTCCTCACTGCCTGTAGTGCTCGGGCGACGCCCACTCCCACTGCTGTTCCCAAACCCACCGCCACGCTGGAGCCAACCGTTGCCTCTGTAAGCAATGCGACGCCAACCGCCAAACCAGCATCGTCCGAGGATCCCACTCCTGCCGCTACGCCGAGTTCTGACGCTGAACCCGCGAGCGGTGCGCCCTTTCTATTTGACATCGCCTGGGATGACCGCGCCATCTTCCACGATGGGCTGATCGGACAGGCCCAAGAGGTGCTCGGCCAACTTCCGGGCGCGAGCGTCTATCACATTGACCTCCAAATCGCCGACGACTTTTTTGTCCTGCAGGGCCGCGAGCAAGTCCGTTACACCAACCAGGAGGACGTGCCGCTCGACGAGATCTATTTCCGCCTGTTCGCCAACACGGCCGGCGGCGCGTCTATCGTTTCTGATCTCAAAGTAGACGGCCAGGACGTAGAACCGGTCTACGAGTTCGAGGATAGCGCCCTGCGCGTGTCGCTTCCAGAGACCCTGCAACCCGGCGAGCAAGTCGTCATCCAGATGAACTTTGACGTAAAAGTGCCCCGCGAGATGGGCGGCAACTATGGTCTGTTCGGGTACTTTGACGACATCTTGGTCCTGGACGAGTTCTATCCGGTCATCCCGGTCTATGACGACGAGGGGTGGAACGTCGAGACCCCACCTCCCAACGCGGACGTGCCCTACTTTGACGCCAGCTTCTACCTGGTGCGCGTGACCTCGCCAGACAACCTGACGGTCGTCGCTTCGGGAGTCGAGGTGGGCCGCGAGCAGGAGGCAGGTAATCAGGTTCTGACCTTTGCCGCCGGCCCGGCGCGCGGTTTCTACATCGCCGCCAGCGAGAACTATATCGCCATCAGCGAGACGATTGGGGAGACGACCGTCAACGGCTATGCGCTTCCAGAATTGGCGGATGGTTCGGATCTGGCCGTGCAGTTTGCGGTGGACGCCTTGCAAAGTTACAGCGAGCGGTTCGGCGTCTATCCATACACCGAGTTTGACATCGCGAGCACGCCGATGCAGGCGATGGGGATGGAATATCCCGGCATGACGGCGATAGCCCTCAATCTGTACGACCTGGATGAAAACGTGTATGGATTGCCGGCTCGCATTATGCTCGAATCCGCTGTGGCGCACGAGGTGGGGCATCAGTGGTTTTACAATGTCGTCGGCAGCGACCAGGTGGACGAACCCTGGGTCGACGAGGCGATCGTCCAGTACCTCACTGGCCTCTACTACCTCGATGTGTATGGTCCAAGTGGTTTCCAGGGCTACAGTGATTCGTGGTATGATCGCTGGCGGCGAGTCGATATGGCCGATGTTCCCATCGGCCTGCCCGCCGGAGTCTACGAGGGCGTGGAATACGGCGCCATCGTCTATGGCCGCGGGCCGATTTTCGTCGATGCTCTGGCGGAGGAGATGGGGCGTAGTCCCGTAGGGGCCAACGCCCCTGCGGGACAGGAGACGTTCGACGAATTCCTGCGCGATTACTATCAGACGCACAAATGGGGGATCGGCACGAGCGACTCCTTCAGGCAGCTTGCCGAACAGCACTGCCAGTGCGACCTGACCGACTTGTTTGAAGAGTGGGTCTACTGAGAGTCAGTCGTTAGGAGCCAGAGCTAGCGCCAGCCGAGTAGGAGCGACTTGGGTTGAGCCTGTCGAAACCGAGACGTATCAAGGCCAGGCAGGTTGTTTGGAAAGCCGCTCACTTGGTTTCGATACGCCGCCAAATGGCGTGGCGGCTACTCAACCAGCGCTCGCTTCAATGGGCTGAGCAGTTTTTAGACCGGCGAGCGCGTCCTCCGCAGTCAGCCAGCCGGTGGAGGGAAAGAGCCGCGCTACCTGGGGCGCGAACAATGGCGAGACGGTCAGCACCTCCGGCGCGTCGTCGGCGATGACCTCGCCCTGACTGAGGATGACGACGCGGTCGGCGACCTGGGCGGTCAGCTCGACGTCGTGAGTCACGAGCAGCACGCCGACGCCCTCGGCCTGCCATCCTCGCAGCAGCCGCGCCAACGCCTGCTTGGCGAAATAGTCCAGACCTCGGGTCGGCTCATCCAGCACCAGCAGCCGGGGGCGCGTGACGGCGACCGTCCCCAGCGCGACTCGCTGGCGCTGGCCCACGCTCAAATCCCTGGGATAGGCCGCCGCCGCCTCCCTCAATCCCAGCCGGTCCAACAGATGCTCAGGCTGGATCGGAGGACGCTCCAAGAGTCCGTGATATTGCAGCGTGACCGCCAGTTCCTCGGCCACGGTGTTGGCAAAGAGGAGATCGTCCGGCTCCTGGGGTAGGTAGCCGACGCGCCGACATATCCGCGCCGTCTCCTGCCCGACGAGCGACTCGCTCGCCAGCGCGATCTTGCCCTGCCGGGGCCGCAGCAGCCCGACGATGCACTTGAGCAGCGTCGTCTTCCCCGATCCATTCCGGCCCATCAACGCCACCAACTCGCCCTCGTGGACGGTGAGCGAGACGTTGTTCAGAGCAGGTGGGCCGTTGTAAGCGAAAGAAACTTGCTCAATTTGTAGGAGCGGGTTTCGGGTTTCAGGTTCCGGGGCTTTGGATTTTGAGGTTGGGAGTTTTGCCGCAAAGCGGCGACCCTCTTTGATCGTCAGCGGCAGCGGCTCCCAATCCAGCGTCTTGCCCAGCGTGACCAACGGAGGCGTCAGGTCTATTTGGCGCAGGACTTGGCGCGGTGGCCCGCTCAACACGCGGCTATCTCCGCCAGCAGAAGCGGCGTCGGGCAGATAGATCAACCGGTCGGCGTGGGGCAACACCCGCTCCAGCCGGTGCTCGGCCAGGACGACGGTCAGCCCCAGATCCACGTTTAGCCGCGTCAGCGCGCCGAGCACGTCCTCCGCCGACTGCGGATCGAGCTGCGAGGTCGGTTCGTCCAACACGAGCGCCCGCGGGCGGAACGCCAGAGCCGCGGCGATGGCGACGCGTTGCTTCTCGCCGCCCGAAAGCGTCTCCAACGGACGGTCGCGCAGCGGGGCCAGGTCGAGCAGATGCAGCACCTCCTCGACGCGCACCCGCATCTCGGCGGGCGGGACGGCCGCGTTCTCCAGCGCCAGGGCGACCTCATCCTCGACCCGATCCAGGACGAACTGCGCCTCCGGGTCCTGGAAGACAAAACCCACGACGCGGCTGAGGGACTGCGGCCCCTCGGCCACCGGGTCGCGCCCGGCGACGGCGATCCCTCCGCTCACCACGCCGCCGGTAAAGTGGGGTACCAGGCCGTTGATGCAGCGCAGCAAGGTGGACTTGCCCGCCCCCGACGGCCCGGCCACGAGAACGAATTCTCCCTCGGCGATCTCCAGCGTCACCTCCGGCATCGCGGCCCGGGGCGCGTCGGGGTACATGTACGTCACACGGTCAAATTGGATCATCGTCCATCGGTCTCCGCGCTCCTGCGCCGACTATGGCTGGTGTCAACAGCCCCAATAGTCCCAACCCGACCAGCGGATCAAAGATAGGAAACGTCAGGCGCGGGTAGGGTGAATAGTACAGAGCTTCTCTCTGTGTCAAGATGATGGCCAGAGTCAGTCCGCATCCCGCCACGGCCAGCGTATCGCGGACCGTCCAGCGGCGAGGGCGGTAGACGGTGTGGTGGACCGCCCGCCCGGCGAGCCAGACCATGCCGACGATGAGCGCTCCGCCTCCGACCATCAGCCCGATGCCCGCCTCGCGCCACGCCGGCCAGAACAAGAACGTCAGCCAGCCGCCCAGCAGCGTCAACAGTCCCAACGCCAGCCCCGCAGACCTGTGCAGTGGCTGTGTCTGGTCAGAGACGGCCCCATAGCCCCGGGCGACCATCGCTTCGGCCAGCCCCATCGAGCGTTCCAGCCCGCTGATCAGCAGCGGCACGACGATGGGCGGCCAATCGCGCAGTCCTCGCATCCGA
Organism: Anaerolineae bacterium; assembly: GCA_034437455.1. Classification (GTDB taxonomy): domain Bacteria; phylum Chloroflexota; class Anaerolineae; order B4-G1; family B4-G1; genus DAOTUB01. Next base: position 54,848 of record DAOTUB010000085.1, read on the forward strand.
TAGCCGCGCACGGCCTGGGCCTGGCGGATGCGGTTCAGGCTGCGCATCGTCTGGGGCGCGAAGGTGAGGGCGATGGAGATGACTACTCCGGCCTCGTGAAAGGCGCGCGGCGCGAGTCCCACCAGGTCGCGCACGGGCGTCGCCTGGTTAAAGACGGCAAAGCCAGCGAAAATGACGGTCAGCACGAGGCCGTTTTGGACGCCAAAGACGAACGCCTCCAACGTGACCGGCCCGCCCAGCAGGGGCAGCCAGTCCGGCAGACGGAAGAGCGCCGTCTGGCCGAAGTGGACGGTCAGCGCGTTGAACAGGGCCGAGAGCGGGAGCGCGACGGCCGCAAATCGGAACGGCGAAAAGACCGCCCGTTGGCCCCCATCGCGGGGAGCGCAGACCGTCCCCACCACGGCGGCGACGAGCGCCAGGAGCACCGTGTAGAGCGGATTGCGAGTCGACGAGGCGGCGACCAGCGTCGTCAGCGCCCAGAGGAGCCACACTCGCGCGTCAAGCATCGGTCGCATGCACCTCGAAGTGGAACCGTCGCTGGAAACGGGCCAGCGCCCGCACCACCGGCTCAAGTTGCGGAGTTAGTGCGATCCCTGAAAGGGGAACGGGTCCAGTGTCGGGTGTGTGAACATTACTGCACGCTCGCGCCGGGGGAGTGGGGTAAGTGCGGCGTGCGGGTCAATCGCGGCGGGCAG
>DAOTUB010000086.1:0-36980 GCA_034437455.1 Anaerolineae bacterium
CGTCGTGGACCTGGCCGCGGAGTTGATCCGTCTCTCTGGGTTGGAGCCTGGGCGCGACATCGAAATCGTCTTTACCGCTCCGCGCCCGGGGGAAAAGCTGAGCGAGGTCTTGTTCGCCGAGGGAGAGGAACCCCGCCATACCAGGCACGAAAAGATCCTCGTCGCGTATGGAAATAACTCCTGGGATGGCGACACATTGTCTCGCCACCTGCGCGAGCTGGAGGATCTGGCGCGAGAGGGAGATGCAGCGCGCATTCGGGCCAAGATGCGGGAAATTGTACCTACCTATCGGCCAGCAACTGGAAGCATTGAGGAGGCTTTAGCGTGAAGGCAAATGTTGTGCAGACCAAACTGACCGTTTTTTGTGACAAGCTCATCGAAGCTGGTTGGCTCGCCGCGATCATCATCGTGCCCCTGCGTTTCAACATCTTCCTGGAGCGGGTCTCTCAAATGAGCAAGGTGTGCCTGTTGCGCTCCATTGCCCTGTTGATGGTGTTGGCCTGGGCGATCAAGATAGTGGAGCAGCGGAAACGCGCGAAAGGACAGGGGACGAGGCTGGCTCTTGCCCAAAGGGCGCGGGATTTTCTGGTTTCACCTTTCGTGTTGCCGACGGTGGCGCTGGTCGTCGTCTATCTGCTGTCCTCTTTTACCTCGGTTTGGCCCCGCGTCAGCTTTTTGGGTTCCTATCGTCGTTTCCAGGGAACTTGCACGATGCTTTCTTACATCGCGATCTTTTTCTTGGTCGGGCAGAACTTGCGCGCGCGGGAGCAAGTGGAGCGGCTCGTGACTGTCATCCTGCTGACCAGTCTGCCTGTCGTGCTCTACGGTCTGTTCCAACATTATGGTTTTGATCCCATACCCTGGGGCCAGGATATTGCCGGACGGGTCGTCTCGTCGGTGGGTAACGCCATCTCTTTGGGCGCTTATCTGATTATGGTGATCCCATTGACGATGTGGCAGCTGGGGGTCTCTTTTTCGCGATACCGCGCCAGTCACAAGGAGCGCGTTGTTCATCTCATCTCGACGGCGCTCTATCTGCTCCTTCTGGTCGCTCAGTTGTTGTGCCTGCTGTTTACCCAGAGCCGGGGACCGTTTTTTGGTCTCGTTGGCGGTTTGTTTTTCTTCTTTCTCTTGTGGGCTATCCTCAAAGGCAAACAAGGCCTGGGTTTGACGGTGATCAGTCTGGTTATTTTGCTGGGCCTCTTTCTGGTTGTGCTGAATTTGCCCAATACCCCGTTCGGGAAGCCCGCGGCCGCGCTTCAAAAGTTTCCCTTCATCGAGCGGTTGAGTCGGATCGTGGGCGGGGAAAGTTTTCAATTTCGCTCTGTCTTTTGGGAGATCGCCGTGAATATGAGTCTGGCCCGGCCCCTGCGCGCGATCCTCGGATATGGGCCAGAGACGATGGCCGTCGCTCACTATCCCTTTGTGTCGCCGGAGCTGATGGACCTGGCCGAAAATCTCAGAGCAGTAGATCGTTGTCATAATGTGGCGCTCGATGCTTTGGTAACCACAGGTCTCGTCGGTCTTGGCGCTTATCTCCTGCTGTTTGGCAGCGTGTTCTATTACGGACTAAAGTGGTTGGGCTTGATCGCGAATTCCCGTCAACCAAAGCTATTCATCGCTCTATTGGCTGGTGGGGGGATTCTTGGCCTGTGGCTCCCCTGGCAGCTAACGGGTTCACTAAAGTTCATCGGGTTGGGCGTACCGTTCGGTATGCTGGCGGCCCTGTTCATTTACGTGATCGTGTATCTTTTCAGCACGCGAATAAAAGCGGGACAGGATGAGAGCAGTTACCGGTTGTTGCTGGCTTTGTTCTCTGCCATCGTGGCTCATTTTATCGAGAGCCAGACCGGCATTGCCGTCACCACATTGCAAACCTACTTTTGGATCTTGCTTGCGTTGATGCTCGTCGTTGGCCTCTCGCTTCAGGGCGAGCGCGTGCTGGCCAAGTCAGAGAGCCGGCCTGTCTCCACCGGACGGGATAGAAGCAGGCGGAAAAAAGCGAGACTCAGGAAAGCGGCTCGCGGCGGGCGAGGATTGCGCCTCAATACACGGCTCTCTGGTTCCCTCTTGTTTTATTCTCTGTCCATCGGGCTGATCCTGATCACGATGGGTTTCAGTTTGATCTTTCAAAAGTTCGACATCCGGGCGGATTTTATGACGGTGGTACTTTTTCTACTCGTATGGCTGCTGACCAGCGTCGTCGCGATCGCAGATCCCCAACGGCAAGATGAGGGCAATTGGGGAACCTCGCTGATTATCTGTCTCTCGATTTCATTGCTCTGTTTCCTGCTCGTCTTTCCCTTTCACCTGATCAGCCTGCCGCCCTCTCAGAACCTTTCGAGCATTGTGATCGTCCATTATCTCTGTTTTGGTCTCGGGATCTTTGCCCTCGCCGCGAGCTTGTTCAGCGACATCCTCCTTCCGAGCGCGCTCTGGCGCGGAGCCAATTGGTGGCTTTACGCCGCCCTGACCGTGGTCGTCGTGCTGCTCATCGTGGCGACCAATCTCACTGTGTTGAGGGCCGACATCTACTTCAAAGCGGCCAATGCGATGGTGGGATATGAGAATTGGGAGCTGGGACTCGCGCTCTACAATCGGGCTGTAGAGCTTATGCCGAGCCAGGATCGCTACTACCTTCGTCTGGGTCGGGCGTATTTGAGTATGGCCAGGCTGAGGGATGCGAGCCAGGCGGAGATTTTGTTTCAAAGGGCCTCGGAGACATTCGAGCAGGGCAGGGAGATCAGTCCCCTCGACCCCGAACACTACATCAACCTGGGAGAGCTGCACCAACGCTGGGCGAGCGCGGCGACCGAGCCAGGGGAGGCGACTGAAAGGCTCGAGTTGGCCCTGGATTATTATCAGCAGGCCGCAGATATGAGCCTCACCTTCAAGCAATACTTGGACAAATTGATAATGAGCGCCCACCTCGATTTGTCTGACGTGTACGCAGACGCCGGGCGGGTTGATGACGCTATCAAGGAAGTGGAGGCGGCCAAAGATCTCGCATCAGCCGAAGAGCAGGCGGGACTGGATGCTCGAATCGCCGAACTGGAAGCTCGAAAGCAGTAGATGCTGGAAAAACTTGCCTGTCAAGCGTCATTTCGAGCGACCGTAGGAAGTGCGGACGCTATACGTCCGACAGAATCTCACGTTGACGAGATGAGAGACCCTTCGATTCCGCTGCGCTCCACTCAGGGTGACGAATGCGCAAAAAGGATTTGCCTTGCATAACATGCCAAGTCGGGGTAAAATCGGCCCATTATGATTACGATACAGAAGGAGTAGATGAGTGAAGATTGTACTGGATGCGATGGGTTCAGACGACTATCCCGTCCCCGACGTCGCGGGGGCGGTGATGGCGGCCCAGACGTGGCAAGAGGATGAGATTCTTCTCGTTGGGCAGGAAGAGGTGATCCGGCGGGAGCTGGCCCGCCACGATGTAACTGGACTCGAGCTAACGATCGTGGACGCCCCGCAGGTCATCGAGATGGACGACGAGCCAGCCTGGGCGGCGCGGGAGAAGAAGCAATCCTCGATGCACGTGGGGATGAACCTGGTGCGCGAGGGCAAGGCCGACGCCTTTGTGAGCGTCGGCAATACAGGCGGCGTGCTGGCCGTGGCTACCTTGCACACACTGAAGCGTATCCGGGGGGTGAAGCGGCCGGCGCTGGCCGTGATCTTGCCTTTTCCCACCGGTCACGTCATCGCGCTCGATATTGGCGCCAATACCGACTGTCGGCCCGAACACCTCTTTCAGTTCGCGGTGATGGGTGCTGCCTTTGCGCGAATTGTGTTGGATTGCGACCGGCCGCGGGTGGCGCTTCTTTCCAATGGCGAGGAGCAGGGCAAGGGAAACGCCTTGGTCAAAGAGACGTACAAGCTGTTGGCCGATTCGGAATTGAACTTTATCGGCAATTTTGAGCCCAAGGAGGCGGTGGTCGGTCATGCTGACGTCGTCGTCGCCGATGGCTTTGACTGCAACATCTTTGTCAAGACACTCGAGGCCGCGACGAAAATGCTGGTCGGCCTCATTCGCGACGAGATTCAAGCCAGCCCCTTGACGGCAGTGGGAGGGCTGTTGGCCAAGCCCGCTTTCCGTCGCGTGGCACGGCGGGTCGATCCCTTCGAGGTGGGTGGCGGGCCTTTGTTGGGCGTGAACGGCGTGGTGACTATCGGTCACGGGCGCTCGAACGCGCTGGCGATCAAGAATACCATCGGACAGGCGCGCAGGGCGGTGCAAGGAGACGTGGTAGAAGCGATTCGTAGAGGGTTGGTAAAGGAGTGAACGTGAAGAAACATAAGCGTGTTGTCATTACCGGTATGGGGGCGATGACGCCTCTTGGATTGACGCTGGAAGAAACCTGGGAGGGATTGCTGGCCAATCGTTCTGGTGTTGGCCCGATCACCCAGTTCGACGCCTCGGATCTTCCCGTACGGATCGCGGGCGAATTGAAGGACTTTGATCCCACGCAATACATTGATTTCAAAGAAGCACGGCGCATGTCGCGTTGCTCGCAGGTGGCCATCGCGATGGCCCAGATGGCGCTGGAGGATGCCAAACTGAGCCTGCCCCTGGCCGATGAGGAGCGGGTCGGGGTGTTGATCGGATGCGGGCTAGGGGGATTCGAGCGCGCGATCGAGGCGGTGGATACATATCGTAACAAAGGGTTAAAGCGTGTCAGTCCCTTCAGCGCTCCTTCATTGTTGGTGAACATGCCCTCCCATCACGTGAGCTGTTGGTCTGGCGCCAGAGGGCCTATCAGCACAGTCGTTTCGGCCTGCGCGACGGGCACCCAGGCTGTGGGAGAGGCCGCCGAGTTCATCCGCCGGGGCGCAGCCGACGTGGTGTTCTGCGGTGGAGTGGAGGCGGTGATTCACTTTGCAGCCATCGTCGGTTTCTGCGCCATGCGGGGGCTTTCTAGCCGTAACGATGAGCCGGAACGAGCCAGCCGTCCCTTTGACGTCGACCGGGATGGTTTTGTCCTCAGCGAGGGTGGGGCGGTGTTGGTGCTGGAATCGTTGGAACACGCGCAGAGGCGAGGAGCGCCTATTCGCGCCGAGGTGCTGGGGCACGCGTCCTCATCCGACGCCTTTCACGTGGCGCAGCCAGACCCAGAGGGAAAGGGAGCCATTCGAGCGATGCGGTGGGCGTTGGAGGACGCCGGTCTGACCCCGGCGGACGTGGACTATATCAATGCCCACGGCAGCGCCACACCGATCAATGATCCCATTGAGACCCTAGCGATTAAAAACGTCTTTGGCGAGCAGGCGTATCAGGTTCCGATTAGTTCGACCAAGTCTATGATCGGTCACGCGATGGGCGGCGCTGGCGCGATCGAAGCTGCCGCGTGTGTCTTGACTATTGAGGAGGGAGTGATACACCCGACGATGAACCTGGAAAACCCAGATCCAGAATGCGACCTGGACTATGTGCCGGGGGGAGCACGCAAAGCCGACGTGCGCGTCGCGCTTTCCAACTCCTTCGGTCTGGGTGGGCAGAACGCCTGCCTGGTGTTGAGCCGTTTCGAGGGGTAGCATGCGTATTATTCGCAATGAGCGCCGCATCCGTATGCTGAGTTCCATCGGCCAGTATATGACGTTGGCCGGACTGGCGGCCTTGGTGATCGGACTGGTCATCTCTGTTGTGAGACCGGAATGGTTTGTGCTGATGTTGGTGAGCATGACGCTTGGTTTTACTTTCTCCACAGTGGGCGGTTTTTTCTCTGGTCGCTACGTCGGCCCTTTGGCTCATCACGCTGCGCTGGTGGAGATTCTCAAGGGACTGGATCATCATCACGTGCTTTTCCAGTACATCCTTCCTGTTCCCCACGTTTTGTTGGAGCCGGGCGGATGCACCGTCTTTGTGGTCAAACCTCAGGAGGGACGGGTGAGTTATGAGGGAGGCAAGTGGAAACATCACCAACGGGGTAAATTCTTTCGACAGCTTGCTGGTCAGGAGGGAATCGTCGCCCCGCACGTTGAGGCCGAGCAGCAGGTGCGCAAACTGGAGCGCTATCTGGACAAGCTCCTGCCCGGCGTGGAGGTGCCTGTCCGAGCCGTCATCGTATTTGTCAGCCCTAACGTCACCCTGGAGGCCGACGATTCTCCGGTGCCAGCTTTTTACCGCAAGAAGGTAAAGGCCTGGCTGCGAGGCCCAGGTAGTCTCAAGCTGCTCCCGGCTGATGTGCATCGTCAACTGGTCGAGGCGTTGGGAGCCAATCGAGAGGAGGACGCGTAAAGGCCTGCTGGTGTTGGAGAGAAAACGAACGCCCCGACTATCGCGCGATAGCCAGGGCGTTCTCACTGGTCGCTGCTCGTTCTATCCTTTGATCACGCCCAATGGTTCCAGGCGGGCCACCTTGCGGGCGATGCCCAGACCGTGCACTACCTCAACCACGCGGCTGACATCCTTGTAGGCCTGTGGTGCTTCTTCGGCCAATCCCTTGTTGCTCTTGGCGCGGACGACGATCCCCTGATTTTCCAGTTGGTTTCTCAAAGTATGTCCCCGAACTTTTTTGCGTGCCTTTGTACGGCTCATCACACGCCCGGCTCCGTGACAGCTCGATCCCCAGGTTAGCTCCATCGCTTTCTGTGTGCCCACCAGCACGTAAGAGGCGGTGCCCATCGAGCCAGGCACCAGTACCGGTTGACCCACGTCACGGTAGTCGGCGGGCAGACCTTCGTAGCCAGGCCCGAAGGAGCGGGTGGCTCCCTTGCGGTGGACGCATAGTTTTGTTCTCTTGCCATCCACCTCGTGCTGTTCAAATTTGGCGATGTTGTGGGCCACGTCATAGACCTGAAATAGATCAAAGTCCTTCACCTTGCCGGCGAGCACTTGCTCAAAGGCCTCTCGCACACCCATTGCCAGTACCTGCCGGTTGACAAAGGCATAATTGACCGCGCAAGCCATTGCGCCATAGTAGGCCCGTCCCTCCGGGGAATCTATGGGGGCGCAGACCAGTTGCCGGTTGGGTAGTTTAATGTTGTATTTGCGCACTGCCGACTGTAGGCTTTTCACGTAATCATCACAGACTTGATGTCCAAAGCCCCGCGAGCCACAGTGGATCTGCACCACTACCTGAGCTTCCCGCAGGCCGAAGGTCTCTGCTACTTCCGGATCATAGATCTCGGTGATCACATCGAGTTCGAGAAAGTGATTGCCGGCGCCCAGCGAGCCCACCTGCGGCTGCCCTCGTTCTTTGGCTCGGTTACTGACTTTGCTGGGATCGGCCCCAGGCAGGCAGCCTTGCTCTTCTGTGTGGGCTACGTCCTCTTTACGCGCCAGGCCCCGTTTCAGCGCCCAAGTTGTCCCTTGCGTCAGCAATTTGTTCAGTTCTTGTTCAGAGACGCGCACGCGTCCTTTACCGCCTACGCCGCTGGGACAGGCTCGGTAAATGGCCGTCATAAGATCTTCTCGGTATGGCTCGATTTCTTCCTGCTCCAGGTGTGTACCCAGGAGTCGCACGCCGCAGTTGATATCATATCCAACACCTCCAGGGGAGATCACGCCGGTATTGGCTTGCATAGCTGCCACACCTCCAATGGGAAAGCCATATCCCTGGTGAAAGTCCGGCATAGCCATAGCATACTTGACAATGCCGGGTAGGGTTGCGGTGTCTATCAATTGCTCCACTGTACGATCTCGAAAGGCCTCGTCAAAGAGTTCTGTATCGGCAAACAGTTGCGCCGGAACGCGCATGTCGCCCCGGAAATCTTTTGGCAATTCCCAGATATAATTGTCTGCTTGGTGAAAGCTGCTTTTCTGTGTCATCTCTCTTCTCCTCTACTCATACGTCGAATACGACGGTGGTCTCATAGCCCTTGTCGTTCTGCACAATTTTCAACTCGCTGAATGTGACTGCCTTGATATGTGCTAGGTGCTCTTGCGCTGGCCCGCCCTGGATGGCAGCTCGTAGGTGGGTTGGTGTGATCTCCAGCATGTCAAACCTAGTAAATATGCAGTCATCCTGTTCCCCCAAGTAGAGCAGTTCTCCTAACCAGGTGACCAGCAGCACCTCGGCGTCGTCGGCCTCCAACTCAATTGTGCGCTTGAGCGTCTGAGGTACGTCGTCGGGGTCGACCAACTGGCAGGCCATACCGTAGGCAGCGTTGACGAACATCTCGGCCAGGTCGCGTCCCCAAACGCGAATAGCGATGTCGGCAGTGTGTTCCACTTGTACAAATCGTTTATTCATCACACCTTGATCCTATCACAAACTGCGCGTTAAATCAAGTGAGCGAGCGGCTCCAAGCGCCATTCGCGTAGCAACTAGGGGACGTCTATTTTCTAATCCTTGTCTTCTTTGATGAATAATAGGTTATGCGAATGATGCGAAAGAGTTCCAGCGAGCGTCGGCGCTACTAGGGTACACAATGTCAAAGCCCGAAGGATTTCCGCTATCCTTCGGGCTTTTTGTGATTAGATACCAGTATTGGCCTTTAGTTTTCTTCAGCCGCCTGTTCTATCCGCCGCTGCACACGCAGCGCCAGGAAAGTGAGCCATGGTGAGGGATGCTTCTTATCGGCAAAGGACCAGCCCTTCCAGGCACGGTACATCGAACTGGCATTGTAACGACCATCCTCATTACCTTGAGCCGTGATCGTCTCTACCATCTCTCGGAAGCGAGGATCAGAGTAGACAAAGGGGAAACGACTGAGCACATCCACCACGTGCAGGATGTCGTACCAGACGAAGGGGTATTTGAGCTTGCGAAAATCGGTGCCGATCCCGAACAGGTAGAGCTTGCGTTCGGTCTGGTGTTCCCAATGCCAGAGGAGCATCTCGGTGCCTGCGCGCGTGGCGGGACTGTCGAGCAATTCAGGTACTTGAGATAATGCCTTCAGCGCGTAGACGTTGACGATGGGGCAGGGATCAGCTTTGCGGCCTGGGCCTCTGAATATCTTGCCCTCCTCCGATGCGGCCGCCCGGCAGCGCCAGCCGTTATCTTCTACCAGTCCGACCAGGTGATCTACTGCTCGTTGCACGCGCTCGTCGCTGCCTAGTCCGAAAGCCAGCAGCGCGTAAAGCAGGGTGGGGGCGTCGCACAGCATCCACGTCCACGTATCCTCGCCGGTCCCGCTGCGCGACTCGGGAATGTTCATCGGGATTTGAAAAGCTCCCTCCGACGACTGGTGGGCCAGTACAGCCTCAATACCAGCGGTTATCCCATCATCGTCAGCGCGCACGCCGAAATCGGCCAGCGTGCTGAATTTGTAGATGAGATGTTGGGCATCGTTGTGCCGCTTGAGAGCATAGCCAGGCCAGGCAGCGGTCTCAGCAATCATCCCCTGCACTTGGGAATGGGCCAGCATCTCGTCGCGGGCGGCTTGCACCTCGGCGTCGTCCTGGGGCCGGTCGAGCAAATCCACCAGCGTGCGGTAGCAGGTCCACGGTTCGCCCGAGTTCAGTAGCCATTCTATTTGTTCTATCATTGCCAGTCACGCTCTCCTCTTGGGCCAAACCCAAAGCAACTCAGTCTCACCCATGCTCGATCGCCTTTGGCAGATACCGGGCGGTTTCAAGACAGTATTCAATGTCTTTCGTGCCTAAAGATGCTCCTTCCTCGACAGCGCGCACTTTTTCAAGCAGTTCATCCACCGAATGTGTCAGAAACACCTCCAGCGTATCGACATTCACGTCGTAAAAGAGTCGAACAGCCACCGGTCCCACGCCCACAATCCTCGCCAGATCGGAAAGTTTGACCAACTCCAACAGCGTGTCATTGGGCACACCTGTCTGTTCGGCCAACGCAGTTCGGTCCGCTGGGGATAGCGCCCGCTTGAAAAGGCGCTTGGTGTGCTTGATGCCAACGGCGGCCAACTTCTCCACGTGCTCCAGATTGACGCCGGGGATCCTTTCCAGGTTGAAGGGTTTGGAGACGTAGCTGTTCACCTCGCGCCTCAATATGACTAGATAATCGAGAGGCATCCTCGATTCCTGCGAGAATGTTTCCCGTTTGGCCTTGCTCTTGAGGGCAGCTCTCAACTCGGCCAGGTTCTCGACTCCCATCGAAGCCAGCGCCGCGAACCGCTCGTCCATTTTTTCCAGCAGTATCCTGCGAGACGGCGGAACGTCCTTCGTTTCCAGCATGCGCCTGAACTGCTCCAGGCTGAATTGTTCGAGATCGATGCAGTATAAATTTGTCACATTGATTTCTCCTTTTCTGGGATCCGCGCCAGGTTGTAGTTCGTCACCCAATCACGACTCAAACAACTCGACCGCCTCTCTCATCTTGGAAATCACGTCCACGTCGAATGGGCAGCGTTCCATACATACGCCGCACTCGATGCAAACGGAAGCCCTGGCCGGCAGAGCGCTATACGTGGTCTGCGACGCTGCCGTCATCTGCTGCTGCGCCAGATCTAGCGTGCGGATAATCAGGCCAACGTCAATCACCGATGGGCACGGCAAGCAGTGGTTGCAATAGACGCACTCCCCTTCCGTGGACTCCAGGTAAGCCAGGGCCGCCGACACTTGCTCCAGGCTCTCGCAGCCGGGGACGACGGTGCAGACGCCCACCTGTGAGAGTGTGTAAGACAGGCATTGTACCGGCGTGATCGGCTCTGACTTTTTGAGCTTGAGCGCCGAACCACCCATTTGATACCCAGACACACGAAGCGTGCCTTTCCCTCGTGTTGGAGGCTTCGGGCCAACCCCCCACGCTCGTAATCCTTGACGGTGTGAACGTTGCTCAGGAATAAAACGTCCACGTAATCAGTGTCCAGCCGCGAGAGCAGGTCGAGGAAGAACGTCTCACTCTTTTTCTCGCTACGCGACTTGTGGTACTGGCCGTCTTTTTCCGTGGAGCCTAGATGCCCGGTCAGGAAGACGCGGTCTCGGCGTCCTTCCAATGCCGCGCTGATATTGTCCAGGTATTCGGGGAAAGAAAAGATGAGGTCAATGTAGTTTGCCCCGTGCTCAACGGCTTCCCGGATGACTGCGATCACCGTTTCACGTGGTTTATTGTTCAGATATTCCGTTCCCAGCCCGATGACGCCAACGTCGAGATTGGTTCTGCCCAACGTTCGAAACACCATCTCGATCTTGATCAAAGCACCTTCCTCAAGAACTGCCCCGTATAACTCTCCTTCACCTTTGCGACCTCCTCTGGCGAGCCTTGCGCGGTGATGTACCCGCCTTCGTCGCCACCCTCCGGCCCCAAGTCAATGATCCAGTCCGCCGTCTTGACCACATCCAAATTGTGCTCGATGACGATGACTGTGTTGCCCGCGTCCGTCAGCCGGTGGAGTACGTCGAGCAGCTTTTGGATATCGGCAAAGTGCAACCCGGTCGTCGGCTCATCGAGGATGTAGACTGTGTCGCCGGTCGAGACGCGGGCCAGTTCCTTCGCCAGCTTGACCCGCTGCGCCTCGCCGCCAGAGAGCGTGGTCGCGCTCTGGCCCAGCTTGATGTAGCTCAGGCCCACATCGGCCAGCGTCTGCAAGATGCGCTTTACCTTCGGCACGTTGCCAAAGAACTCGAGCGCCTCCTCCACGTCCATATCGAGCACATCGGCGATGTTCTTTCCTCCGGCAGCGTGATGCCGGCCGTAGCGAATCTGAAGCGTCTCTCGGTTGAAGCGCATTCCCTTGCACACGTTACACGTCACCCACACATCGGGCAAAAAGTGCATCTCCACCTTCTTCTTGCCGTACCCCTTGCACGCCTCGCAGCGCCCGCCCTTGACATTGAAACTAAAGCGCCCCTTCTTGTAACCGCGGGCCTTGGCCTCGGGCGTCTTGGCGAACAGCTCGCGGATGAGCGTCATCACCTTGACGTACGTGGCGGGGTTGGAGCGCGGCGTGCGCCCGATGGGGTACTGGGTGATGTTGATCACCTTGTCCACGTGCTCCAACCCCTCGATGCGGTCATGCTCGCCGGGTTTCTGCTCCGCGCGGTGCAGCGCCATCGCGAGCGCCGGGTGGAAGGTCTGCGCCACCAGCGATGACTTGCCGCCGCCCGAGACGCCCGTGACGCAGGTGAACAGCCCCAGCGGAAAGCGCACGTCCAGATTCTTGAGGTTGTTCTGCCGCGCGCCGATGACCGCGAGCCACTTGCCGTTCGTCGGTCGCCGCTGGCCATTGGGCGACGCCACCTGCAACTCGCCGCGCATGTAACGCCCCGTCAGCGAATTGGGATGCTCGACGATCTCCTGCGGCGTGCCGGCGGCCACCACCCAGCCGCCGTTGACGCCCGCTCCCGGCCCCAGGTCGACGATCCAATCGGCGGTGCGCACCGTCTCCTCGTCGTGCTCGACGACGAGGACGGTGTTGCCCATATCGCGCAGCCGCTCCAGCATATCGAGCAGGCGGCGATTGTCGCGCGAGTGCAGGCCAATGCTCGGCTCGTCCAGGATGTAGAGCACGCCCACCAGCCCGCAGCCGATCTGGCTGGCCAGCCGGATGCGCTGCCCCTCACCACCGGAGAGGGTGGGGGCGGGGCGGTTCAGCGTCAGGTAGTACAGTCCGACGTTCATCAGGAACTCGAGCCGCTCGCCAATCTCCTTCAGCACCTCCTCGCCGATCTCCATCTGCTCAGGCGACAACTGCGGCCACAGCTCCTCGATCCACTGGTGCGCCTCGCCGATGCTCATCGCCGTCACATGGTTGATCGTTCGCTCGCCGACAGTCACGGCGGCGCTCTCCGGTCGCAACCGCTCGCCGCGGCAGGTGGGGCAGGGTTGCTGGCTCATAAACTTGGTGTACCACCGGCGCATACCATCCGACTTGGTCTGGCGGTAGCGGCGGCGGATGGAATTGACGGTGCCTTCGAACTCCCACTCGCCTTGCCACTCGCCCCGCTCGCTCTCCGATTGCCAGTTCACCGTGACGCCGCCAAACAGGATCGCCTGCTGACACTCCTCCGATAGATCGCGCCAGGGCGTATCCAGGTCATGGTCAAAGTGTTCGACGATCTGCTTTACGATCTTGTACGTGCCGCTGGATTTTTTCTTGCGCAGTTCACCGTAGGTGTGGACGCCGCCCTCGTGCAGCGTCTTGTCCGGGTCGACGAACAGGTCAATGTCGAACTCGATCTTGGTGCCCAGACCGTTACACTCGGGGCACATGCCCATCGGCGAGTTGAAGCTGAACATCGCCGGCGTCAATTCGGGAAAGCTCAGGTTGCACACCGGGCAGGCGTTCTGTTCCGAAAGTAGCCAATCCTCGCCGTCGCCCCGGTCAATGATGATCAAACCGTCGGCGGCGCGCAGGGCCGTCTCGACCGAATCCGTCAAACGAGTCACAAACTCGTCGCGCACTTTGCCATCCTCGGATGGGGCGATCAGCCGATCCACGACCAACTCAACGTCGTGCTTCTTTTTCTTGTCGAGCGTGATCGTCTCGCTCAGCTCCCCTACCTCGCCGTCCACCCGCACGCGAGAAAAGCCGTCGGCGCGAGCCTGAGCGAACGCATCCTTGAACGCCCCCTTGCGGTTGCGGGCCAGCGGAGCCAACACCTGGAAGCGTGTGTCGCCTGGCAACACGGCCACCTGTTCGACGATCTCTTGCGCCGACTGGGCGTGCACCTCGCGTCCACATTCCGGGCAGTGCGGTGTCCCCACGCGGGCAAAGAACACGCGCAGGTAGTCGTAAATCTCGGTCACCGTCGCCACCGTCGAGCGGGGGTTCTTTCTCACCGCCTTCTGCTCGATGGCGATCGCCGGGCTGAGGCCGCCGATAAAGTCGACCTTTGGCTTTTCCATCTGGCCGATGAACTGGCGGGCGTAGGAGGAGAGCGACTCGACGTAGCGACGCTGGCCCTCGGCATAGAGCGTGTCGAAGGCGAGCGACGACTTGCCGCTGCCCGAGACGCCCGTGATCACCACCAGCTTGAAGCGCGGCAGTGTCACGTCAATGTTCCTCAGGTTGTGTTCCTTCGCTCCTCGGATGACGATCTTGTCGTGATACATAACACCTCTTGTGATTTGATCAGAATGACACAGTTTTGCGTGATGAATCGGTTATTCATTGGATGTGTACTGCGCCGCGATGGCGCGGACTCGCTTGCCCACCAGGAGGCGCAGTTCCTCCGGCTCCAGTACCGTGGCGGTGGGGCCGTACCACAGCGCCGTGTGCGCCGCCCATTCCAGATCTGACGTGGCAAACGTGACGACCACCGAACCGTCGGGTTGTTCCTCCAGCGTATCCCAGAAGGCGCGATTGTCCAGCGCCGTGAGCGCCGCCTCCGGTTCAAAGTGCATGCGGACCTGCACCCGAGGTTGGGCATACGTCTCATCCTCTGCCGCCAGATACTCCTGGATGTCGAAATCGGCTGGCGCGTCAAAGATCGTGTCCAGCAGCGTCAGTTCGATGATGCGATCCACGCGGAAGGTGCGGATCGCATCGCGCAGGTGGCAATGGCCAATGGCATACCACCAGCCCCAGCGATGGACCAGCGCGTAGGGGTCGACGTCGCGATGCAGCGGCTCGGGCTGGCCCCGTCCTCGATAGACCATCGCCACCTGTCGCCGCTCGCGGGTCGCGCGTCGCAGCTTCTCGAGCAGTGGAACCAGCGGCGTGTGATCGGCGCGGTGCATGCCGGTCGCCACCAGCGTCCGGCGCGCCCAGGCGACTTCGTGCCGCTGCTCGTCGGGGAGGACGTTGTTCAGCTTGGCCAATGCTCCCTGCGCGGCCTCCTGGTATAACTGGCCCCATATCTCTCTCACGAGGCTGGTTCCCAGGTAGACGGCGACGGCCTCCTCGGGGGTGAGGACCATTTGTAACTACCCAGCCTGTCATTGCGAGCCGCGCTTTTTGCGGCGAAGCAATCTCTGGAATTCCAGAAGGGGATTGCGCGGACGTTGTTTGTCCGCCGTCCCTTCGTCTACGCTCAGGGCAGGCTCCTTCGTCTACGCTCAGGGCAGGCTCCTTCGTCTACGCTCAGGGCAGGCTGCTTTGCTCCTCGCAATGACGGGCAACAGCGGCCCTGGCTGAGTAGTTACGAAACTTTTATCTCATTTCTTTCCGAGACGTTTGCATCCACAAGATATGCTTTCCTCTCTCGTTTTGAAGCAGAAAGCGGATGGTCCGCTGGCATACCGTCTTCTCATCCCCCCATCCGCTTATCCGTTACTCATCCGCTGCACCAAGAGCGGCTTTTTAGCCAGCAGGCTGAGGAATGGCCTCTTCGGGAAGTGGCGAGACGTACTTTTTGCCGTCGGTGCTTTTCTCAAACTCCTCGCGCGCGGCCTGCAAAAGTTCCGGCTTGGTTTCGAGATCCAGGGCTGTCAATGCCAGCACCCTGGCGGCGACCATCATGCCCTTGAAACCGATGCTCGAACCCGAAGTGACCACCGTTTGCCAACTATGTCCCGGCGTGCCCAGCGCCTCACAGCAAGTGGTGAGCTGCGCAGTGGGAGCGATGTGGCTCACGTCGCCGACGTCGGTAGAGCCTCCCATCACCTCGCCCTTGTCGTAAGGCTCGATGACCTTGTCGCAGAGCGGGTCTCCTACCTCTTCCCGCGTCATCTTGTACCGTTCCAGGCTTTTCTCTATCGAGCCGGGCGGAAAGGTCTCTTGCAACTGCTTGGCAAACGCCTTTTCTTCTTCGGTGAATTGAGGAGCGCCGACCACCTTCAGCTTTTCCATCAACAGGTCGCCAATGACGTCGTTCGGCAGCACGTTGTAACATCCGGTCAAGAACTCGACGTCGTAGGTCGTCTCGGTCATCAGCGCGGCCCCTTGGGCGATGTTGAGCACCCAGGCATAGATCTCTTCGACCTGATCCCGCTTGGGAGCGCGGACATAGTACCACACCTGCGCGTAAGGCGGGACGACATTCGGCGCTCTGCCGCCGTCGGTGATCACGCAGTGAACGCGGGCGTCCTTGATGATGTGCTCGCGCATATAGTTGACGCCGACGTCCATCAGTTGGACGCCGTCCAACGCGCTGCGCCCCATCTCTGGGGAGCCACCCGCGTGCGAGGCGCGCCCATGAAAGTTCACCTTGAACGAGTTCAGCGCCAGCGCCGAAGACGCCCACAGCGAATTGGCAAAAGCCGGGTGCCAGGTGATCGCCGCGTCCAGATCGTCAAAGACGCCATCCCGCGCCATATAGACTTTGCCGACCAGCGTCTCTTCGGCAGGGCAACCGTAATAGCGAATTGTGCCCTCGATACTTTTTTCTTCCATCGCCGCCTTGACGGCCAATGCCGCGCCCAGGGCTCCCACGCCCAGCAGGTTATGTCCACAGCCGTGCCCAGGACCATCCTCTTCGATGGGGTCTTTGATTGTGGACATTTTCTGGGAAAGGCTCGGCAGCGCGTCGTACTCGCCAAGAATGCCGATGATAGGCCTTCCCTCTCCCCAGGAGGCTACGAACGCTGTGGGCATCTGGCCGACGCCCATCTCGACGGAGAAACCGGCCTCCTTGAGCTGCTCTGCGAGCAACTGCGATGCATAGGTCTCCTGCACGCCAAGTTCCGGGTGTTCCCAGATGGACTTGGCCAATTCGACGAGTTTGTCTTCGTTTGCTCCCAGAAAATCGAGAGCCTTCTCCTCTAAGCCCATTTTTTATTCCTCCGTTCGACGTTGACTAGCGAGTTTGAGCACTCGGAGCGCCCGCAACGTGACCCACTTGCTGGGCTGCCCCTTCTTCTCGACGTCGGTCCACATCTTGCCGTTGTAACTATACTCCATTTTCCAGCGCCCTTGCTCATCCTGTTTGGAGAGCACCAGTTCAAGCGCCTCGTCCAAGCGCGGGCGGCGTCGTGTGGGGTCCCACGCTGCCACACGGTCGCCGCCATAGCCTGCCTCGCCCAGCGCCTCCAGGTTGAGCAGCACGTCGGTGACGTAGCCGAGCGGGTAGCCGAACTTGAACCAACTGGAGTTGATGCGCTCTTTGTAGGGGTAGTCGGCGCGGGCGACGTCGTAGCTCAGGAGAAAATCGGTGCAGGTTTCGACGGCGGCTTCGACGGCGGGAGTGCGGCCCTCGGCGGGCACGCGGTTGAGCGCCCACAACGCCTGCACCGCGCCCCATCCGCAGGGCAGCCCATAGTTGGCGGAGCAGACAAAGCCGGGTTCCTGGATGCCTCCCCGGCGATACCACTCGTACCCCTCGCCGGTGATGGAACGGGCCAGCGCGTCAATCGAGCGCTCCAGCCGCTCGTCGCCCCAATAGCCCAGTTCGAGGAGCGCCCGCACGACGTTGCCCCACAGACAGTGGATGGTCTTGCTGGGAGTGCCGTTGACGGAGAAACCATCGTTCTTGGCCTGGGCGTGGGCAAAGACGTGCTCGACGGCGCGACGTATCCGTTCGTCCAAGGCCCGCGGCCCGCCGTCGGCTCCCAGTTGAGCCAGAAAGATCACCTGCCAGAGCGTGGCGCGATATTTGGGAGAATAGCCCGGGCCGGGCTTGACCCAGTAGCCGTCTGGATATTGGGCCTCGAGGATGGTAGGGACGGGACCAGTGCGCATCACCGCGGCTTGCGCGGAGGCGACCTCTGGGTCAGTTGGAGGACGGCCCAGGAGATCGCGCAGGGCGAAATAGCGCACACCGGGGTTGGCCTCGTCTGGTTCGAGCAGCCACGGGAGAGGATCGGCGTTCACGCAGATTTCTCGATCTCGGCTGAAGCGGCATAGTCCAGCGCCGAAGCCGCTAGAGTCGCCAGGATAGAGAGCAGGCTGGCATCATCTTCGGTAAAGTTTTCGCCGGAGCGTTTGTTGATCACC
Source organism: Anaerolineae bacterium (assembly GCA_034437455.1). GTDB lineage: Bacteria > Chloroflexota > Anaerolineae > B4-G1 > B4-G1 > DAOTUB01. The sequence continues at coordinate 17,674 of DAOTUB010000086.1, forward strand.
TCGATCACGCCCAGTACTTTGCCCCGCGCGGCCAACGGCACGGCCACCATCGAACGGGTCTCGAACCCAAAAACCTCGTCCAACTTGGATAGAAAGCGCAAGTCAGTGCGGACGTTATTGACGATGGCCGACTCGACGTTGTCGGCTACCCAGCCGGCGATTCCCTGATGTCGATCGAAGCGATAGCCTGGCAGCGTTTCCTCCACAGCGCCGTAGGCCAACACAAATACCAATTCATCCGTTTCCTCGTCAACCAGCAACAGCGACCCCTCGGTGGCATCCAGCAGTGTCAGAGCGCCTTCCAATGTTCTATCCAATAAGGCCAGTGTATCTTGTTCGGGCGTAAAATACTGGACGGTCTCTTGCAGCCTCTGGAGTGCCGTGATGTATCGGCGCAGAGCTTGAACCTCTTCGTTCAGCGCTTCGTTCTCCTCCTTGAAGCGCGCGCATTCCTGGCGGAGGAAGCGTATGAGTTGGGTGTTTCCATTTGTCATCATCCTCTCCTATCCTGAGACCTTTGTTTTTCAGCCGCCATCCGTCCTGGCCCCAGATCATAAGGACATAGACGCGGCCTTGATTACGTACAACGCCTGCCACGTGATCCATTTACTAGGTTGGCGGCGCTCCTCCAGTTGGGCCCACATGTGGCTGCTTTGCAAACTGGCGCCGTTCCAGCGGTTCTCGCCCTGGCATTGCTGTTCCAGCCACCTCACTGCTTTGCGGAGAGTGAGCTTGTCGCCCAGGCGGCCCAGGTCGGTCAGAGCGCGCAGGATAAAAAGCACGTCGGCCTGGTAGAAAAGCGGAAAGTTGAGCCGATCCCACAACTTGTGGCGCGGGCTGCTGCTGGGATAATTCCCCTCCCGGAGTTTGAAGCGTCCCAGGAAGCGGATACTGCTATCGAGCGCTTCCTGGATAGTATCACTGCGCTCGCCGGTAGGGGTGCGACCCAGGCCCCACAACGCCCGCGCTGCACCCCAGGCGCAGGGTAGATCGTCGTTCATCTCGCAGTGCCATTTCCCCATGATGCCTGCGTTCGCCAATTCCACCTCAAATCGCCGTACCCGTTCGTCCCGCGCGTGACCGAGGGCGTGCAGGTAACCGATCAGATTGGCGTGGAAACAGGGATAGACGGTGGAACGGTCCTCGCTATGCACCTCATCGACCATACGCTGGCAGGCGGCGGCGATGCGCTTGTCTCTTCCATCGGCGGCGAGTTCCGCCAGCAGGAGCAATTGCCAGTGGGTGGCGATGTATTTGTCGTCATAGTAGCTCCGCTCGCCTTCCCAGCGACCATCGCCGGCATAATGGGAGAGAATTTTGACTGCCGGCCCGTGCTCCATGATCGCCCGGCGAGCTTCAACGACTTCCATCTCCTCCTCTGGCCGGTCGAGTAGTCTGGTCAGTGTCCAGTAGCGGACCGAAGGATCGGAGCGTTCCATCAGCCAGGGAATGACGTCGGAATATAATACCTGGATCCAATCCATCGTTCGCTCCTTCTTACCGGGACCTAGTAGCCATCCATCTGAGTGTACCGCAACTGGGCGCAATTGTCAATTGGAAAAATTTCCTAGGCATCGACGAACTGAATTATATGGGTGTATTTCATTTCGGTTGGAGGTAGTCGCGCTTTCCATCATACCGCGCGCTATGGAAAGCGCGGCTACTCAACCCATTTGAAACACACCCGAATTATATCACACCTTCGGCTCAGCGTTAAGGGAAGAGGGCTTACTCACACGGAGCAAGCCCTCTTCAAAGCAAGCCTTCTCTCTTTCAGGTTTTATTCTAGTCTCTTGACCTCTTTGGTCCCAATAGTCATCTGCCAGTCAATGTTCCTGATGACCGAGTGTTTGAGCCAGTTCTCGTCATCCTCGACGGGACACCCGCGTTTGTAGAGCAGGCTGACGTAGGGAAAGCGGCTCTCCTGGCGAAATAGCGCCGCTCTCAGGTGAGCTTCGGCGATCCAGAACGTCGAGTGTACCTCAGAGCCCCGGAGCAATTGGCGCGTGTTCCTGGCGTAGAGGAACGGCAGATACCTGGTCTTGATTCGCTCGAGATGCATCAGGCCCCGTCGGAGCTTGGCGTTGCTGGTGAGCGGCCCGCCGTACTCAGAAACGATCTGCCGGGCTTTATCTTCAAGCTCGATCCAGCTATAGCCCTGGGATGAAGTGACATTGGTGGCCTGGAGGAGCCGTTCCTTCTCTGCGTCCACCTGGTGGTGATTGATCGGAATGGACGAGGCTTGAAGCGCGTACTCCGCAGCGCTGCCCCCGGCCCTGGCTCCAAAGACAAAGGCGCCCCCGGAGCTTTGACGCCAGCCGCCGCCGATGACATCGCCGGCACAGTAAAGCCCGCGTAGACTGGAACCGGCCTGGGTGTTCATGTGGACACCGGCCTGGTTGTTGTGCAGGTAGGGTGGATGCCACTCGAATTCGATGGGACCTTTGGTGAAATCTTCGCCGCGTTCCTTCTGCCAGAGGAGATAGGCGTGACTGGTGGCCTCGTTCTCCTCGGCCCACAAGAGTTCGAGCATCTCGCCCTTTTCCTCGGGATAGCCGGGAACCACCGACGCGTCGTTGAAAAGAACCTCGGCGTCCAGGCCAAACGTGTAGGTCTTGACGTAGCGGTCGAACTTGGAGGCCTCCTCGTGACTGGCGCTCACCGGCTCGCCTGTCCCCAGGATCTCCTGTCCGACGACGCCGATCGGTCCACAGCCCCAGTGGGGCAGATCTTTCCACGAGGGGGATAGCTCGAGAAATTCCAGATTGACGATGTCAGCGCCGGCCCGGTAGGCCATGTACTGACCGTCGCCCGAGTTCGTCGGGCAGCCGCACTCGATGAATCGGGTCGGGGCGTAGAGCGAGTTCTTGTGCCGCCCGACGCGGTAAGAACCGCCGGTGGTCAAGACCACCGCCTTGGCCGCGCAGACGATAAACTCGCCGGTGCGAGTACCGAGTCCAACCGCGCCGATCACCCGCCCCCCTAGCTTTCCGCCCTCGGTCAGCAACCCGATCCCCGCCGTTCGGTTCAAGACCTTGACTCCGGCCTCTCTAACCTTTCCCGCCAGGATCGGCTTTACGTCGTGCCAGACGTTGGGACCCGGCCCCCAAATCGCGATCTGGCCCGGAGCGATGTCCTGCGCCGGTTTGAAGATGAAGGAGCCGTCCTCCCTTCTCATCGGAATGCCGTAGCTTTCGAGGTCGAGCACCCGGTCGAGCGTGTCCTGGGCAAACTCGTAAGAGACATCCTCGTCGCATATTCCCGCTGCGCCTTGAACGTTGAGCTGGGCGAATTCTTTTGGGGTGAGGTTGTAGTCAGAGTGGATCAGGGGGATCCGGTGCAACCCGGTGCCGCCGTTGCCGCTGCGCTTGATGTTGGCCTTGTCAAAGACGACTACCTTTGCGCCCAATTCCGCCGCTTTGATGGCCGCGAAGCAGCCCGCCAGTCCACCGCCAATAACCAGGACGTCCGTGCTGATGTGTTCGTCGCTCATAACAAGTTCCTTTTTTTCACAAGCAGGCTAAAGGCAGTTCCATCCGCAAAGCACCCTCGACCGGGCACTCAAAGATACAGGCGCCGCAGTACCAGCACTCGTCGGAAAAGATCAAGATTGGGCGGTTGGTTTTCACATCGAATTCAAAGACGTCTGGAGGACACACCTCGTAGCACTTTTTGCAGCCGATGCAGAGTTCATCGTCTATGACGATGCCGCCTCTGTAGCGTATTTCCAGGTCGGTGGAAGCAAGTTCTCTAAGCATGTGTTTGTTTGCCTTTCGGATAACGCACCCACTCCGGAACGGATCTGGATCGCCATCGCTTTCCATAGATGAAATTGTCAATCGCGGGCAAGACCTTGCGGGCCAGCGGCGAGTGTCGCAGCATCCAGCGCACCACGCGGTGGAGCGAGCGATTGGGTCGACTGAAGGGACAGATCGCCATGCAGATGCAACAGCCAGTACCGACTCTGGCCCAGTATTCGAAGCAGGTGTCTTCGTTGAGCTTCCATTTTTCCACCCCGTTAAAGACGACCTTTTCGCCCTTGGGGATGGATCTGGATGGGCACGAGTCGGCGCACTTGAGGCATTTTTCACAAAACTCTTCCGCGCCTAGATCGATAGGCCGGTCCGGGATCAGGGGCATGTCGGTGGTGACGGCGAACAAACGCACGCACGGGCCGAATTCGTCGGCGATCAAAAATCCCTGCCGTCCCAACTCGCCCAGCCCGGCGTCCACGGCCAGGGGAACCAGCGGACCATCATAGGCGCCCGCGAACTGGGGAGCCGCCTCGTAGCCCAGCTCGACGAACCACTGAGCGAGCACGTTCGTGATAAAAGCGCCCAGGGCATAGTTTAGTTCGCTCTCGACCGATACCGGCATGTGCGGCGCCGCTTGTATCATCTCCAGGTGCATCTCGGTGGCGATGACCACAGCGTAGGGCAACGGATCGGGGATCTCTTGGCCCCAATTCTCCCCCGGAGGTCCTGTGTCCACACCGTCAAATACGATCCCCCGGTGAGAATAGTTCCACAGCGGGTTCGTTTTGCACACGCCGACCAGATCGGCTCCCAAATACCGGGCGAACCCCTTTACAATATGGGTGGCTTTCGCCGGGTCTATGTCGAACTTGGACTCAGAGCGCGATCCGCTCTCGGGGCCGCTGACCCGGTGCGCGTTTGCCGGATCGAAGGAAAGCAGGAACGAGGAGAACGATTCCATCGCATTCGACATGGCCACGTTGGGCGGGTAGCAGTTGTCTATCGCTCCTCGCGCCCGACCGACGGGGCCGCCCTTTTCTCGACGTTTGGCGTCAGGCTTTTCCCGTTCAGGATTTCTCTTGTAGTACTGTTTGTATATCTCGGAGCCTGGCGGCAGGGAAAAGTTGCGGGCAAAAACCGTGTCTCTTTCGTCAAACTTTGTGACCTCGCCCACCGCATAGCCCATAGCGCCTTTCAGAGAGCGGCTGTTGGATAGACCTGGAATGGAGAGAATCACGCCAAAAAGAATGAGCGCGCCGAGGGCTAGCGCGATGGGAATTCTCAAGTTTGGTACATAGATGGTCACCCCGACCAACGCCAGGAAAAGCATAGCACTGACCAGGCCGACCTTGGGAGCACGAGGCTCTTTTTCTCTGATTGAATCGATCGTAAAGATCACGGCTGCGGCAAAGAACAGTCCGCAGATCAGCACAAGCATGATGAGCAGGGCCATACACATTCCTCCGCGATGTCGTCGGTTTTATCGTGTGAGGCACATTATATCTCAATGGCCCAGCTTGCACAAATATCCTAGCACAATGTGTAGATTGGATTCACCTGACCTTCTTGGACGTAGCGTTTCACCTCGCAAACCCGCAGTCCTTTCAGCCCCATGTCCTCCGCCGTGCGTCCCCGCGCAAAGTAGTTGGTGCCGTGAACCACACATGCCAAGCGGATCATCGCGCCGATGGCCCAGGTGTCCACGCCGAACTGGTTGCCGAGCGAGGCCAGGGGCACCAGACTGAAGGGGACATCCTCAAAGATGTAGCGATGGCGCAGATTGCGCGGCGCTTTGATCCCCTGGTAGCCCGGGTTGCCCTGGATCATTTCGTACAGCGTCTCCCCTTTCGCCGAGTAGGCGTCTCTCAGCCACCTCAGCGCCAGTCGAGCGCGCACTCCCAGCGCGGCGGCGATGGTCACCCGCTCCCGATCCAGCACCTCCAATACGTGAGCGGTGGAGCGCGTGACGCCGTCTATGTAGAATTGGAAATCGCCCTTGGTACGCTCGATCCATCCGGCGTTGAGCAACGTCAGCGCCGGGTGAAAGATCGCCCCCATGTTGTCAAGACTGGTGTGGAGCACGTTGGGGACGGGAAGAAATTGAGGATAAGCCTCGCACACCTTCTCCAGCACGTGCCCGGTGCGCGTGGCCGGGAGCGCGGCCAAGGGCACGGCGTTCTTGTGCCGAAAGACTCGGGCTTGAGCCGGGCCGGTGCTGCGGCTGGCAAAGATGAAGGTGCCCGTCTCGGCCACGATGACGTCGGCGGTGCAGCCCGCTTGGTTGAGAATCTGGCGGAACTCGAGCGCCCCGCCAGTGCGGCCTGGATTAAGTATCACGATCTGACCGTCCCTCAAGTGAGGGGCGCAGCTACGGGCGACAAACCGATGTCCCGAAGCGGGTACGACGACCATGATCACGTCGGCGTCATCGAGTGCCTCGGCGATGTCTGTCGTGACGTTGTCCACCGGACAGTTGCGAGAGATGCCATTCTCATACGTTAGTTCGATAGCCCCGCGCACGGCGATCTCTTCGACGCGCGCGGCGGTGCGGTTGTACAGGTTTACGGTGAACCCTTTGGCGGATAGGTCGGCGGCCATCGCTTTGCCGCCGTGACCAGCGCCGATGACTGTGTACCGTGTATTATCGCTCATGTATTCCCTCCTTGTATAATTGGCGAATTCGTTCTCGTTCTGAAAGCGACTGGTTGGTCGTCCGATCCACGGCCACGCAAGCGCCACGCCGATCGATGCGGGTGACGATCTGCCCCCGTGCAAAGGGATTGTTGCGCAGATGAGGAGCGTCCAATATTCCCATCGTCACCGCCCGCGCCAGGGTGGGGGGATCGGCGAATGGATCGTCCACGTCTGGCCCCGCCAGGGTGTGAATGGCCTCCAACGTGACCTGGGCCTCCTTCACAAGTTCTTTCTTGCGCTGCTGAACGACGGGATCGCTTGTCATATCTGGCTGACCGCGTTGAGCGTTCTCTATCGAGCGCCGGGCTAAATTGCAGGCTTCGATCACGTCGCTGGCCTCCGCTGCATGGTGCGCCTCGGTGTGACCAACCACGTGGAGGATGTGAGGCCGGAGCGCCATTTGCACGTAAACCGTTGCTGCCAGGTGGGCGCGGGCCGCGTCCGGGTCCAGCGGATAACTGAGCAAACCGGTGCGCGTCTGCCGCCAGATGCGGAAATCCGGCCCCGCCAGCGGCGCGGTCAGCTCTAGGCAGGCCAGCATTTTGGCCAGGTCCATGGCGTCGGAGAGGCCCGGGGGACTGTTGAACATCATCTGGGCGATATAGTCGCGCACACCAAAGGCGCGAGCGTTGTAGGCCGAAAGGTATGCCGAGACGACGAACACCACGTCGGGGGCGTCGCGCATGCCCCAGTGATGAGGCTCGTTCAGTTCCACCGGGATGTTCCGTTCCCCGTACCAGGCCATCACTTGTTGATGCTCACGGATCGAACCCTCCAGGTCCCAGGGGCCGCGGCCATCCATCTGATTGAACCAGAAGATGGGAATGGCGCACCAGGCGATGTGGATCGTCTCCACGTACATCTCGGCCAGCCGGATAAAGTCATCGGTGCCGGCGTAGGTGCGCAGGAGGGGAAAGTTACCGCGCCGGCTGGCGGCATAGAGGGCGCGATAATCGTCAGGCGTGCGCACCGGCACGCCTCCCGCCCCCCGGCGCCGAATGTGCTGCCGTTCCGGGTGGAAAAAGTTCGCCTGAGCATCCTGGTCAATCCCTAGCGAGAGGACGTCCAGCGATTGTGCCTCGGCAATGCGGGCGATCCCTTCGCGGGTAGCCTCCACCGTCGGCAGGCCAAAGTGGTGCCGGACGATGGGGAAGGGCGCTTTCCAGGCAATGCGCTCGATGGCCGTTTGCGGAAAGTCCGTCTCTGTGAGTGCGGCCTGACGTTGCCCTTTCAGATAGGCTAACACGGTTTCGGACGACTCGCTGCCGTCAAAAACGCGCTCAAAGAAACCGATGGCTCGCGCTCGTTCGGCCACCGGCGGCGTCCCGCCGAGGGCAAAGCGCATCCCGGCGGCGCGCAGATCGTCCGCTTCCTCGGCGAACTCGGCCAACAGCCGTTCCCCTGTCTCTGGCGTCAGCCGGTAGGAGACGCCCACAAGATCCGCGTTTTCGCGCCGAGCTGCCTGCAGAAACTCAGCGATGGGTACTGCGGGACCGAGGAACACCGTTCGCCAGCCGGCGGCGTCCGCCAGCCTCAGAAAATTCATCACCCCGGCCACGTGGGCACATTCGCCCAATGCGCCTGCTACAATCGTCTTCACACTGTCCCTCCGCGCCTGGGAGCGTCCCCTATCCGCTTTATCCAGGACAGCTCCTCCAGTTTTCCAAGCCGACTTTTGGATCAATCGACCAGGTTACTCTGGTTTGTCGTGGTTATAGATTGATGATGTAAGTTTTGCGCACTGCCGAGACAGAAACGGGCAGTGCTTGATGCGTCAAGAAGAAAAGCTACGTGGTGGTAGTATTATACAAAATGACAACGTCAAACGCTTTGGGACCTTTCGGAGTTTGTTCAACCTCAAACTCCACCGAGTCCTCACTCTTGGCCCAGCGAGCATCCGCAGCGGAACGAAATCCATTCATATGTACAAAGACATCCGGTAGATCGTCTCCACGTTGGATGAAACCATAACGTTTCTCTTGGCTAAACCATTTGATGTTTCCCTTTACTCGTTCGGTCATCTTCTCTACCCTTGTATTTCACTCAACTTTTCCATAATCTGGTTTTGAGCGGCGATCAAGTCCACGCCCTGCACGGCTGCAATTTCCCCGGCAAGGATGTTCATTCCCTCATTGTACAGGCGTTTTTCCTTCGTAGTCAAGTTGCCCTGGCGCTGTTGCCGCCAATCCATGTCTCGTACCGCCTCGGCGACCTGAAAGATGTTCCCTGTGTGCAGTTTGCCCTCCAACACTTTGTAGCGTTTCTTGTGTTCGTCTGGCAGTTTCGTGGGGTCGGTGTGAAGTATGCGCCATACCTTTTTTATCTGTGCCTGCGGGATGGTGTGTCGCAGGCCCAATGTTTCTACAGCGCTGATGGGAACCATCAGGCTGATTTCGGGCTGGGCCAGTAACTTGACCTTGTAGTAAACCTCGTTGTTGCCGTCCCGTGGCCGTTCCATCAAGCGTATGACGGTGCCTGCCCCTCGAACGGGATGAACAATGGTGTCGCCTGTCTTGAACGTTGTCATTGCTTTCTCTCCCTTAAGCAGTTTAATCCTCGGCCAGCTCCACGTTTAATGCCTCTGGGCCTTTCTTGGAATGACGCACGTGAAATTGGACGGTCTGTCCAGTACGAACGTTTTTCCTATTCTCTCCGACAATCTGCTGTTGGTGAAAAAAGATCTCTTCTTCTCCAGCAATGATAAAGCCATAATGCTTGTGCGGATTGAACCATTTGACATGGCCTTGCCGTTTGGGCAAGGGGCCGTTCTTCCAGAAACATGTTGGGCACAACACTGGCTCCACGACCTCTGCATCCCACCGTGCTCGTCTGCCAAGGTAGGTGGTGGTCAGTACAAAACACCGCCCGCAGCGCCGACATATGATCGTTTTGATTTTTTCAGTCATTTAATGTTTGCTCCCCAACAATGCTAGCTGTCACGTCTTTGCGGGGAGTGCACGTTCGCTCCACCGCAAGTTACCAGCGGCTCCGCCCTTGTTCTCGCCGCCGGCGCTGTCGTTCTCGACGTTCAGCTTTGAGACGAGCGTGTCGCCGTTTTTCACTCTTGGATACGAAGAAACGTTTCCTTCTCACATCGCTAAGGATGCGCTCTCTGGTTACCTGCTTACGAAAGCGCCTGAGCAGGCTTGCCTGTGATTCGCCGGGCTTTAACTCAACTTTTGCCAATGTCCTTTCACCTCCTTTTGTTTGTAGGTTCGATCTTTAACTGAATCAAAGGTCTCGTTCGTGTTCTTCAACTTTGGCGCATTGAATGCATACTCTGGTACCGGGTAAAACCGCCAGACGATCAGGGTGGATTTTTTTACCACATTGCTCGCAAATCCCATATTGTTTCTCGGTCGTTCTCGATAGCATGTGTTCGATGCTTGCAACCCGTTCCTTGAGTTGCCTTACCATGGCCTGGTCGAGTTCCCACTGCGTGACCGCAGGAGCACCCTGGCCAAGCCCACAATCGGGCTTTTCTTCGAGGGTCCTCTCCAGGACGATAATCTGAGACCTCAGATCCTCAAGTTCGCGCTGCAATAGTGCTGTATTATCGTTCACACGGCATTCCTTTGCCATAAAAGTAAACCTGGCTAGCCACATTCTTCACTACCGTTTTGGCCAACCAGGTCCACAACAAGTTTGGGAACTGGGTTACGAAAAAGCGTATGCAGATGGGGTCCGAGTCTAAAGTTGACTCTCTCTGGGCGAGCGTTTCAAGCAGTCTGGGCAATGCGGTCGCCCTTGACGACCTCCATAGACGGTGTCCCGTAGGAGCCGCTGTCCCTACGGGGTAGTGGTTGTTGAGATAGCTGCGCCAATGCACCATCCAGCCAAGCCAGTTCGGCAGTGGCCAGAGCCAATCCATAGTCAAATGTCAAGCGTTGTCCAGAGTCCAGCGTTCCATATTCTGCCTCGGCGAGCTGTTTCAGTGCGGTGTGACAAGCCAGCACCTCTGAACGTCGTTGCTGCAAGTGAGTGATCAACTCGGTGTGAGAGAAGCTATCCGCCAGGATCAATCGTGTCACGAAAGCCTTCAAAGAAGTGCCTGACGTGATCGACTGATCCACCCACTCTCGCAACGTTTGTCTCCCGGACTGGGTTGTGGTATAAACCTTGCGGGGGGATTTTCCCTGGGAGAGAACCTCCTCCATAGTCACCAGGCCCTCTTCTCGCAAAGAGCGCAGAACAGGATAGATACTGCCAAAGCTGGGGCTATCCATCAACCAGCTCAGGCTCTTGAGCAAACGCTTGATGTCATAACCGGACATTGATTCCTGGGCCAACAAGCCCAGGATCAGATGACGAATGCTTACAGCTCTAGCCATAGTATATATTCTATTATATCATTCAATTATAACAATTTGATATATTATAGCACAATTCATCCAGTTGACAACCGAAAAAACAAGAGCCTACCTTGATAGCATAGGCTCTTGTTGAGTCAAAACCCCTCGTCGCTAATGCTTGATGGTTGCATCGGCGGGCATCCCGGGCTTGAGTGCGTGATCGGCGCTGGGAATGGTCACCTTGACGGCAAAGACCAGGTTGACCCGTTCCTCCTGCGTCTGCACGTTGCGCGGGGTAAACTCGGCCTCGCCAGCGATGCTCGCCACATGTCCGATGAACGTTCGTTCGGGGAAAGAATCCACCTGCACCTCCACTTCCTGGCCCAGCTTTACCTGCCCGATGCGATTCTCGGCGATGTAGATGACGAGCGTCACCTCGTCCAGGTTGGCGATGGTGAGCAGCGGTGCCCCCGCCGTGGCGGTCTCCCCGACCTGGGCACTGCGACTGGAGACGATGCCGTCCATTGGCCCGGTCAGTGCAAGCTTGGCGATCTGGACGTCCACGAGGCGCACGGCGGCCTCGGCCTGTCGCACCATTGCCTCGGCCACTGCGATCTCCTCCTCAGTCGGGCCAGCCTCCAGTTCGTCCAGCGCGGCCTGCGCGACGGCCACTTGCGCTTCGGCGATCTGATGCTGTGCCTCTGCCCCGTGAAGTTGGGCTTCGAGGGTAAGTGGTTTTTCGCGCGTGGTCTTGAGAGCATTATAATACGCCCACGCCCCTTGCAGCTCGGCTTCGGCCTGGGCCAGCGCCGCCTGCGCCGCCTGCAATTGGAGATCCCACGTGCGCTTTACGTCTCCTCCTTGCTTCTCGTAGAGGTGATGCTTCAGTTCCGTCTCTGCCAGATTGGCCTCTTCCATCTCGACGTTCTGCTCGGCCAGGCGCGCCTGGGTGAGCGCGCCATCGATCTCGGCGTCGAGCGTGAGGGGGTTGCTGATCGCATCTGTCGCGTGGAGCAAGGCCTGGGCCGCTCCGTCCCGCTCGGCCTCGGCCTGGATCAAGGCAGCCCTCGCGGCCGAGATCTCTGCCGGGCGGGCTCCAGCCAGCACGCGATTCAGGTTGGCGTGCGCGGCAGACAGACCGGCCTCCGCTTCTGCCCGCTGGCTCTGGAGCACCGCGTCGTCCAGGCGGATCAGCACGTCGCCCGCCTGCACCGTGTCCCCGCGATCCGCGAGTATCTCGGCGATGCGGCCCGACGTCTCGGAAGCGACGGTCACCTCCTTGCCCTCGATAAAGCCCGAAGCGATGAGGCGGGAATTCCCGGAGCCATCGTTTGCCTGAGCAGCGATGCCAGCACAACCGGCCAGAAGCAGGGCCAAGGACCAAAGACCAAGGACCAAAGACCAATGGCGAACGTTGAATTTGAGATTTGAGATTTGAGATTTGAGATTTTGCATGTTTCTAGCCCTCGGTGATAATTACCGCGTCGGCGGGGATCCCCGGTTTGAGCGCGTGGTCGGGGTTGGGGATGCGCACGTCCACGGCAAAGACCATGTTCACGCGCTCCTCCTGTGTCTGCACGTTGCGCGGCGTAAACTCCGCTTCATTGGCGATGGCGATCACCGTCCCTGTGAACGTGCGGTCGGGGAAACTATCCACGCGCACCTCCACCTCTTGCCCAATGAGCACCTGTCCGAGCCTGTCCTCCGGCACGTAGATGGTCAGCGTCACCTCGTCCAGATCGCCCACCGTGAGCAGAGTGGCGCCGGGCGCGGCCAGTTCTCCCTCGTGGATGCTTAGTTCCAGCACCAATCCGCCGCCCGGCGCGGCGATGGTCAGCTTGTCGCGGTAGACCAGCAGCGTGTTGAGCGCGGCCTGGGCCTGTTCGACCTGTGCCTCGGCGGCGGCGATCTCCTCGTCGGTGGCCCCCGCCCGCAATCCGTCCACCTGCGCCTGGGCCATCTCGACGGCGGCCTGGGCGACCTCGTACTGTGCCTCGGCGGCGTCCACCTGCGCGTTTAACTCCTGGGGATTGTCCCGGATCGCGTACAGGTCGCTCAACGCTGCGCGCGCTCCATCCAGCGCAGCCTGAGCAGTGTTGACGCCCACCCAGGCCTTCCAGTACGCGTTGGGGATGAGATGGAAATCCAACTGAAACCCGGGCAGGGTGGGGCGGTAGGGCGCGGGAATGTCCTTCATTTCTTCCTTCGCATCCTCCAGGGCCTCGTTTGCGTCCCAGTAGCTGTCGTGGGCGATCTCCGCGGCGTCCTTCAGCGCGGTGGCCTGGGCCAGTGCAGCCTCAGCGACGGAGACTTGCGCTCGCGCCTGAGCGATCTGGGCATTCAACTCCTGGGGATTGTCGCGGATGGCGATGAGGTCCTGCCAGGCCTGATATGCCCCATCGCGGGCGATCTCGGCCTGGGCCAGGGAGGCGTCCGCCTGCCGAATTTTCTCTGGGCGGACGCCTGCCTCGGCCTGGGCCAGCTCGGCCTGGGCCATATCCACTCCTGCCTGGGCCGCTTCGATCTGAGCCTCGAGCAGCGTCCCGTCCAGCCGGATCAGCACTTGCTCGGCGCCGACGTCGTCTCCCTCTTCCGCGAGCAGTTCGACCACGCGCCCGCCCAACTCTGGCGCGATGGCGACTTCTTCGGCCTCGATGAACCCGGAGGCGGTCAGACCACTGACCTCAGGCTCGGCGATCTCCAATTCCGTCATCACCTGATCCAGCGCCGCCGGATTCTGGGCAAAGTAGAAAGCTGCCGCCACTGCGATAAGGAGAACCACAGCGATGACGATGATGGGCACGATCTGTTCTCGTTTCATATGTTCACTCCTGTCTGTCTGAATTTGAATTTTCCCGCACGTTAGCGATAAAGACGTCCTCCAACGAGGGGGCAATGATGTCCATTGCTTGTACTTGAATGTCGGCCTCGTCCAACGCCTGCGCGATGCGGGGCTTGTGCTTGGCGAGGTTTTCGGCCACCACGTGGATGAGCGCGCCGTATAGGGCTACCTCGTCGAATAGGGGCCTCCTCCCCCCCTCAATCCCCCCCAAGTGGGGGGAGGTAAATTGCCGCAGAACACTGATCGCTGTGTCGGGTTGATCGCAGTCGATCTCCAATACCTGGCCCTGCATCTTGTCTATCTTGATCTCCTCCGGCGCTCCCCGGGCGATGATCTGACCATCGTGGATGAAGGCGAGGCTTTGGCAGTGCTCGGCCTCGTCCATATAATGGGTGGTGACGAGGATGGTTGTCCCCTCGTCGGCCAGATCGTACAGCAGGTTCCAGAAATCCCGCCGCGAGATAGGGTCCACGCCGGCCGTCGGCTCGTCCAGAAAGAGCATCGCCGGCTCGTGGAGGATCGCCGCGCCCAGGGCGAGCCGCTGCTTCCAGCCGCCGGAGAGGTTGCGCGTCAGCTCTCGTTCCCGTCCTTCAAGCCCCGCCATCTCGATGGCGAACCGTCGGCGCTGGCGCAGCTTTTCGCCGCGCACGCCGTAGGTGCGCCCATAAAAGTCGAGGTTCTCGCCCACCGTCAAATCCTGGTAGAGGCTGAAGCGCTGCGACATGTAGCCGATGCGCTGACGAATCTCCTCTGCCTGGCGCATGATGTCGTACCCCAGCACAGCGGCTCGGCCCGACGTGGGCCGCAAAAGCCCCAGGAGCATGCGGATCGTCGTCGTCTTGCCCGCGCCGTTGGGGCCTAGAAAGCCGAAAATTTCTCCGCGTTGGATGTCGAACGTCACGTCATTCACGGCGACAAAGTCGCCAAATCTTTTGGTTAGACCAGCAACCTCAACAGCATATTCATTCACAATCTAGCGTTCCTCCCGTCTCTTTCGTATCAGTGAAATAAAAGCTTCCTCCATCCGCGGGCGAGTCTGGCGCAATCCCTCAATGACGATTCCCGCTCCAGCCAACGCCCCGCGGACAGCCGACGTGCGTCGCGCGGCGCTGTCCACAAATACGTGCAACAGGTCGCCGTAGGTCTGCACCTCCAGCACGCCGGGGAGCTCCTCGATGATCCGGCTCGCCTCTCGCAGCCGGTCAGGCAGCGTCCCGTCGGGGCCACCGCCCCTACGGGGTCGCAATTCGAGCAGTTCTCCCTCGACCAGTCCCTTGATGTGTCCCGGCGCGTTGCAGACGATGATGCTCCCCTCGAACATCAGCGCCGCCCGCGAGCAGCGTTCCGCCTCGTCCATGTAAGGCGTGCTGACGAACAGCGTCACGCCCTCCAGGTGAAGCTCGGTCAGAATGTCCCAGAACTCGCGCCGCGAGACCGGGTCGACGCCGGTGGTCGGCTCGTCGAGAAAGATGATCTCAGGTTGGTGGATCAGCGTGCAGGCCAGGGCGAGCTTTTTCTGCATGCCGCCCGAAAGATGGGCCGCCCGCCGCCCCTTGAACCGGGTCAAGCGGGCAAACTCGAGCAACCGGGCGATGCGTTCCTTCCGCTCCTGCCGCGAGACCTGAAAGACGTCGGCGAAGAAAACGAGATTTTCGAGCACGGTCAGGTCGCCATAGAGCGAGAATTGCTGCGGCATGTAGCCGATGCGTTTCTTGATCTCTTCCGGTTCTTTCACCGTGTCGAATCCGGCCACGCGGGCGCTGCCCTCGTTGGGGTCCATAATCGCGCACAGCATGCGGATCGTCGTCGTCTTGCCCGCGCCGTCTGGCCCCAACAAGCCGAAAATTTCCCCTCGCCGGATGCTCAGATCGAGTCCGTCCACGGCGGTCAATTTCTTGAATCGCTTGGTCAGCTCGTGTGTTTCGATAACCAGTTCGTTATTTGTCATTTTTATTTTTAATCCAATCTCTTTCGCAGGCGGGTGGCAGCCAGCGCGATCACCTGTGGCCACAGGTCTGCCAGCGTCGATCTCCTCAGCATGATGGACCGCGTGATGGCGGAAAAATGTGTGCTGGGCATCAGTTGAGCCGCCGCCTGGACAGTGCGCGGCATATTCTCCACCGGCCCCGCTGGTTCGAGTCCACTCACTCCAGCCGCTTGCGAAAGCGGGTAGCGGCCAGCAACATGATAGCCACGCCAAAGAGAATCAAGGCGATCACCTCTTGAAGCAATATCTGCAATCCCACTCCTTTGAGGATAATGCCGCGGATGATGACGAGCATGTAGCGCAGCGGCACCACGTAGGTGAGGACTTGCAGCCATCCGGGCATCGCCTCGATGGGGAAGAAAAACCCTCCCAGAAAAATGGATGGAAACATCGTGAGAAACGTTAACAACATCGCTTCCTGTTGCGTGTTCGCCACGCTAGAGATAAAGATACCGATCCCCAGCGATGAGAGCAAAAAAAGGGCCGACAGTCCTAGCAACAACCCGAGGCTGCCTCTCACCGGCACGTCGAACCAATAGACGCCGATGGCCAACACCTCCAACACGTTGAAGAAGGCAATGAACACGTAAGGGACGATCTTGGCGACGATCAACTCGAGCGGCTTGATGGGCGTCACGATCAATTGCTCGATGGTACCCTGTTCCCGCTCGCGCACGATCGACATTGCGGTAAAGAGCGAGGTCAAAAAGTAGAGAATCATCCCCATAATGCCGGGGATCATAAAATTCGCGCTCTTCATCTCTGGGTTGTACCAGACTCGCGGGCGCACCTGCACGCCGGGCATCTCGTCGAGATCGATTCCCCTGGCCCGCTCTATGATGTGCGTCGAATGAGCCTGTCCCACCGATTGGGAGGCGGCGAGGACAGTGCTGGCGACGCTGGGGTCAGAGCCGTCGATGACGAAAGCGATTTGCACTTGATTCCCGGCGTCCAGCTCTTTGCCATATCCTTTGGGGATGATCAGGCCCGCCCGAACCTGGCCGCCATCTAACAGCCGCTCCAACTGCCGCTCCGATTCGACGTAGCGCACGATGTCAAAGTAACTGGAGGCGCGATAGGCGTCGATCAGCTCTCGGCTGGCGCTCGACCGGTCGCCGTCCAGGACGGCGGTGTTCAGGTGTTCGATGTCGGTGGTGGCGGCGTACCCCATCAGCATCAACTGAATGATGGGCATGAGGAACATCACCGCCAGCGTGCGCGGGTCGCGGAGGATGTGCAGGAATTCCTTGCGGATGAGCGAGAACGTGCGCAAGATGTTCATGTTACTCTCCTTCTTCCAATACAAAAGGAAGCAAAGCGTCTTCCTCCCTCGGTCGCAGGCCGTCGAAGATGACGGTAGCCAGTACCTCTGGCATATCCTCCCAGCCTGACAGGACCGTCTCGTCACCGAAAATTCGTAGTAGCAGCAAGCCGACGAAGGTACCTTGTATGACGCGTGTCGCCAAGGCTGTGTTAACCGGCCGGATGTGCCCCATCTCGACTCGCGTCTCTACGTATTGCTCCAACATCGTCGCAATTCGCTGCACAAATTGTTGGTGGAAGCGCTCGCGTAGCTCAGGGTTGACGATCACCTCCGGCAAAACGGCCTGGAGCATTTCTTGACCTTGCTCCATGCGATCTATGCGGAGGCGGAACATGGTGACAAAGAAGTCACGGACATCGCCTTGCAGCGCATCCATCAACTCCTCAGGCAGAGTCTCCACTTTGGCCAGGTTAGCCATAATGCCGATCACGAGATCCTCTTTGCTGTCAAAGTAGTTGTAGAGGGTGCCTTCTGACACGTCGGCGGCAGCGGCGATCTCTTTGGTGGTGGCGCGGTGAAAGCCCTTTTCGGCAAACACTGTGGCTGCGGCCTCGAGAATCTGGGCCTTGCGGGCGGCGGCGCGTCGCTCGCGGCGGGTGAGGGACTGCTCGTTGCTCATAACACGCTCTCCTTTTATAGTGATTACTCACTCATAAAGTGTGTGCTCACTCATATTATACTATAACAGGAGAACGGTGTCAAGACCTATATTAGATTTTTAAGGTTCAGCTCACCACCCTTGCGAAGGTTGCCTGTAAACCTTCGCAAGGGTTTCAGTTCGCGTCCGGCTTGACCACCGAGATAAAGACGTCCTCCAGCGTTGGGGCGATCCACTCGATGGTGTTCACTTGGATCCCCTCGCTCGTCAGCAATGCCTCGATGGGCTGCCTGAACGCTTCGGCGTCGGGTACGACGGCGTGGATCTGCGCGCCGTAGAGGGCCACCTCGTCGAAAGGGAATTGCCCGCTTGCCTTGGCCGCCTGCAAGACGCGCATCGCGGCCTCGCTGTCTGCACAGTCGATCTCCAGCACCTGGCCGCGCATCTCCACCTGCTTGAGCCGGGTGGGGGAGTCGAGCGCCACCAGCCGCCCCTGGCTGAGAAAACCGACCCGCTGGCAAAGCTCGGCCTCATCCATATAATGCGTGGTGACCATGACGGTCACGCCCTTTTTGGCCATCGCATAGATCAGTCCCCAGAACTCGCGCCGACTGATGGGGTCCACGCCGGCAGTAGGTTCGTCCAAAAAGACCACCTTGGGTCGGTGGACGATGGCGCACCCCAGCGCCAGCCGTTGCTTCCAGCCGCCGGAGAGGTTGGCGGTGAGCGTGTTCTCGCGGCCCTCCAACCCGGCCATCTCCAGGATCTCGGCCTGGCGGCGACGCAGCTCGTCCCGCGCCAGCCCGTAGGCCAGCCCGTAGAAGCGGATGTTCTCGCGGGCGGTCAGGTCGTTGTAGAGGGTGAAGAGCTGCGACATATAGCCGACCTGGGCCTGCATCCTTTTCGCCTCTTTGGTCGGGTCGTAGCCCAGCACGCGGGCGCTCCCCTCGGTGATCTTGAGCAGCCCCAGCAGCATGCGGATCGTCGTCGTCTTGCCCGCGCCGTTGGGTCCCAGCCAGCCATAGACCTCGCCCTGTCTCACGCGGAAACTGACGTGATCCACGGCGGTAAAATCGCCGAAACGCTTGGTCAGGTCGTTGACCTCGATCGTGTATTCGTCCATCAGGCGCTCCGTCCGTTTCCCGACTGCTGGCGGATGAGCGAGATGAAGGCTTCCTCCATACGAGGTTCAATCTCGCGCATTCCCTCGCAGGCGATCCCTTGGGCGGCCAGCGCGGCTGTGATTTCCTGTCGGCGTCTTGTCGGATCGTCCACAAAGACGTGGAGCATCGCGCCGTACGTTTGTACCTCCAGCACGCCTTCCATTTCCTCGACCGCCCGCCAGGCCGGTACGAAATCCGAGGGCGTGAACTCCAGCAGGCGGCCGGGCACCATCTTTTTGATCGTCTCCGGCGAGTCGTGGGCGACGAGCTTGCCCTGGTACATCAGTCCAACCCAGTTGCACCGCTCGGCCTCGTCCATATAGGGCGTGCAGAAGAAGATGGTCAGCCCTTTTTCTGCCCGCAGTTTGCCCAGCAGGTCCCAGAATTCGCGCCGACTGACCGGGTCGACGCCCAGCGTCGGCTCGTCCAACATCACCACCTGGGGTTCGTGAACCAGGCTGCACGCCAGGGCGAGTTTTTTCTTCATCCCCCCAGAGAGGCGACCTGCCAACCGGCCCGTGAAATCGGACAGTCCGGCGAACTCGAGCAGCTCGGGAATGCGTCGGCGTTGCTCGGCGCGGCCGACGCCCTGGACGTTGGCAAAGAAGCGCATATTCTCCATCACCGTCAGGTCGGGGGGGAGGGCGAACTG
>DAOTUB010000087.1:0-39286 GCA_034437455.1 Anaerolineae bacterium
CGTGCCGTCAAACGAGAAGTCGTGCGTGCGTTGGTGGAGTGGCTCTACGATCTCTTCCAGACGAGGCAGAACCCCGAAGTCGCTTGCGCGTTACTCGGCGTATGAGGTTGTTAATGTGCAGGAGTTAAGATTGAAAGAAGTTGGTATGCTGTTGTTGGTTCTCTGTATCATGAATGCCTCTCTGGGAACATCCAGTTGGGCTGCCTATCAGGCACAGTCGCTAGCACCGACTGAGACGATCATCAACTCTGACATCACAACCGACACGACCTGGACGGTGACTGGCAGCCCTTATCGCATTTCAGAGCGGGACGTGTCCGTGAAACCTGGCGTTACGCTGACCATCAAGCCAGGTGTGACGGTGTGGCTCGAGAAAAGTTTGAAACTCTACGTGGACGGCGGCGCAGCCATCATTGCCAAGGGCACCCCGACAAACCCCATCACCTTCGACCGCTACCGGGATCCCCAAACAGGCTTGGCGCCCCGTTGGAAAAATATCCGCCTTTACCCGAACTCGAGCTCTTACTTCCGCTACGTTGATTTCGCCTACGGTGGAGCATCGAGCCAAGAGTCCACCATTCTCCATATTGAGGGACCCGGCACCCATGTATTCAACATGTGCACCATCCGAGATAGTAAAATGCAAGGCATCACCGCTCAGGGGAATTCGCTCGACCTGACGATTGCTGGCACGCTGTTTGCAGACAATGGACGTTGGTCGTTGGCCTATGACAGTGACGCCGACATCACCGTCACGGGGAGCACGTTCGACGTAGCCGATCGCATCGCCATTCGTCTGCGCGACAAAGGCGTGGGAACGGCCATGATCACCGTCAGAGATTCCAACTTGCTGTCTGACGGCAGCAACTATGTCATCTGGAACGAGATGCCCGGGAGCATTACCATGGATGTCGAGAACAACTGGTGGGGCCAGACAAGTGGACCCTATGCAGGCGCAGTGACCGCCGGCGTGGACTATGATCCCTGGCTCACAACCAAAGCCCCTCTCGTCGGCATCACCACCCCGCCCACCGCCACCTTCACCGTCACACCCGACCCCACGGTCGTGCAGCCGCCGGGGACTGAATACTCCTTCGACGCCTCGGGTAGCATTGACGTCGAAGATTATACCTCGTCTTTGGAGGTCTGCTGGGACTGGAACAACGATGGCACGTGCGACACATCCTGGGCGACGACCAAGACTGCCACGCACAGCTTTGGCTCTGGCAGCGCCGTGCAGACGGTGCGCCTGATAGTACGCGACACCGATGGCGACACCGATGAGGCGACGCGGGACATCTTGCTCAACGCGATCCCTACCGCCGACATCGACGTCTCGCCCAATCCTGAAGCTACCCTTCCCGAGGGCACCGTCTACACGTTCGACGCCTCTGGCAGCAGCGACGTAGATTCGGTCAACCCCCTCGAGGTCTGTTGGGACTGGGACAACAGCGGCGACTGCGACACGACTTGGACGACGAACAAGACGGCTACGCACAGCTTTCTCTACGACGATGGCGCCGTACAAACCGTGCGTCTGGCCGTGCGCGACACCGATGGGGGCGTCGGCGAAGCTACCCAAGTCATCCATATCTCGCGCAACCCGCCCCCCGTCGCCGCTTTCACCTTCACCCAGGCGCTCTGGAATCTGGTCCACTTTGACGCCTCGACCAGCACCGACGAAGACGATCCCCTGGAGGCGCTCCAGGTGGCCTGGGACTATGAGGGAGATGGCGAGCACACCAGCTACTCGATCACCAAGACCACCAGCTACACCTACCCGCACCTGGGACGCTACTGGCCCACCGTCTATGTCAAAGACACAGTTGGACGGGTCGGCACGGCGCGTCAATCGCTCGACATCATCCCGCTGACAGCCGCCATTTCACTAACCAGCAGCGGCATGTTGACCTCTACAGACGGCACGGTTCAGGTCGCGATCTACACCGACACGGTGGCAAGTGACGTCATCAGCAATGGCCTGGTCATCACCCACACACCCTGGCTGACCCTACCACAAGGCACTCTGGACGATTTCTTCACTTATCAGGGGTTCAACCTGAGCGCCCAATCGCTGCTCAGCGGCAGCCAACCGCTCGACGAGATCACCGGCACCTACACCATCACCATCTCCTACGACAATGACTACCTTGCTGACGTGCTCGGCCTGCTCTTTGAGAGCAACCTCAAGCTGTACCATTGGTCAGACACCGAGACTTCCTGGGAACTGATTCCCTTTACGCTCAAGACGGACGACGACCAGATCGTGACGACGATGAGTTCTCTCGGTGACTTTGTCTTGGCGATGGACACGAGTCGTCTGTACTTGCCGCTGATCGCCAGAGAATAACGAGATACCTGTGAGTCGATCGCTTTCGGGCGTCAGGTGGCCTTGATCGGTGCCTGACGCCTTTTTTCTATTTTGACCAACTTACCAACCTGCAATGTCTGAACATCAACGGTTCTTTCTGCTCATCCTGATAGGCTATCTGGGCCTGGCTCTGGCCTACAGTCTGGTCAATCCCCTGTTCGAAAGTCCAGACGAGGCGTTGAACTATGCTCAAATCCGCCTCATGGTCGAGGAGCGACGGCTGCCAGTGCTCGAGCCGGGTCAACCCACCAAGGCCCATCACCCTCCCCTCTACTATGCGCTGGGGGCGCTGTGCACCTTCTGGGTGCCTGACGATCACTTTGAGACAGCCGTCGAACGCGTCAATCCCTTCTGGGCCTACCGCCCGTGGGAGCCAGGGGTGGACAACAAGAGCCTTTACCTCCACGATCCCCAACTGGAGCGCTTTCCCTATCGCGACGTGGCGCTAGGCGTCCACTTGGTGCGCTGGCTCTCCCTGTTGATGGGAGCCGGGACGATCTGTTGCGTTTACTGGACGGCGCGGGAGTTGACGGGCGACCGCAAAGGATACTCCTATGTGCCACCGGGGGCGGCGGCGTTGGTGGCCTTCAACCCCATGTTCCTCTTCATCACCACCTCGGTCCACGACGACGCGCTGGCGAACCTGGTAGCGGCGGCGATCCTGTACGCGACCGCCCGGCTCCTGGTGCGCGGCCCGACGGTGCGACGGGCAGCAGCGCTGGGCCTTTTGGTGGGGCTGGGTTTCCTGACCAAGTTAACCTGCCCGCTGGTGATGCCGACCGTGGGGCTGGCGCTCCTGTGGCGCTCTCGCACCGATTGGCGAAAAGCCATCCGGCTGGGTGGGATTATCCTGGGGGTGGCGCTTCTCGTCGGCGGATGGTGGTTCGCTCGCAACGTGGCGCTCTACGGCGAGCCGACGAGTATGGTGCGCCAGACGGGAGTGTGGGGAGTGCGGGAGAACGCGCCGGACCTGGCCGCGGCGGTGCACGAGCTGGGCTTTTTGCACGATTCCCTCTGGGGCGTCTTTGGCTACGGTCAGATCCCGATGCCCCATTGGGTCTATGACCTGGCCCGGCTTCTGGGAGTGATGGCGGCCGGAGGGCTGGCCCTTGCCTGGGTTCACCGCCGATCAGAAACCGGGTTTTTAGGAAAAAACCCGGTTTCTATACTGCTGATCCTGGCGAGTGCTCCGCTGGTGGCCTTTGCCGTCAACTTTGCCCGCATGACGGTGAGCGCGGCGGCTGATTTTGGTCGCTATCTCTTTGTGACGTTGGCGGTGCTGGCCCCTCTTTATGTTCTGGGACTGAGCGAATGGGTCTCTGCCCGGCGACGCGGCTGGCTGACCATCGTTCTTTCCGGCGGGATGCTGGCATTGGCGATCTATGGACTGGTGGGCGTGCTGGCCCCGGCCTACGCACCTCCGCCCCGTTACGCCTCGCCCGCCGAGGTCGCCCCGCAGCATCCGGTGGACGTGACGTACCCCGACCTGGCTCGCCTCTTGGGGTACGACGTCGACCCCGTAGTGGCGGTGGTCCCTACGGGACGCCGCCCAGACACGCTCTACCCCGGCGATGTGCTGGAAGTGACCCTCTACTGGCAGGTGTTTGGGGAGACAGAACAGGATTATATCTCCTTCGTACAAGTCTTTGGACAACGGGGAAAAAAGATCGGCGGACGAGACACCCACCCCGGCCTGGGACGCTACCCCACCAGCCGCTGGCAGCCCGGCGAGGTCATCGCCGACACGATCCCGGCGCCACTGGCGGAGGACGCCCCGGCCCCGGCTGCGCTACGATTGGACCTGGGGCTTTACCCACCGGGCGCTTCTCGGCTGACTACTGCCGATGGACGAGATACGATCAGCGTGGGACCGGTGCGGCTGGCCGCGCGGGAGCCAACGACGCTCACGGGCGTCCCCGTGGCCTACCGGCTGGGAGAAGGGGTGCGGCTGGCAGCCTGGGAACCCGAGTGGGATGGTCCGGTCCAGCCTGGCGAGACACTGCGCTTCACTCTCTACTGGGCCTGCGATGGTTCTCCCGGCCAACCGCTCAACGTCTTTGTCCATCTGGTGGGAGAGGGGCCGCCAGTGGCACAGGGAGACGGGCCGCCATTGGACGGCGACTATCCCACCGATCTGTGGGCCGCCGGAGAGTTGATCGCCGACGAGCGAGCCGTGGTACTGCCCGACGATCTGGCCGCGGGCCGCTACACCCTGCTGGTGGGACTCTACAACCTCCAGACAGGAGAACGACTGCCGGCCTTTGACGAGCAGGGAGCGCGCCTCCCCGCCGACGCGATCCCGCTGGGTCCAGTCGAGGTGGGCCGATGACCCGCTCCACCAGGTGCCGTTCGCTGTTCGTTGTTTTTCTATTTCTCCTTGCCTTTCTCCCTCGCGCCATCCAGCCCGTCTCCCGACCGCTCGTCTGGTACCTGCGCTCCGCCCACTTTATCGAAGCGGTGCTGGCGGGTGACTGGGCGAACACCGTCTACTCGGAACATCCAGGGGTGGCGCTGATGTGGCCGGCGGGAATCGGTCTCAAGCTCTACTGGACTCTCTCCGGCGTCGCCCCAGCCGCCCACACCGTCCCGCCCGACTTTGAGCCGATCCATTTCTTCGGGCCAGTGCCCGCAGCAGAGATCGCCGCCGCCCTGACGCCCCTGGCGCTGCTGATCGCGTTGGGCATCGTCGGCGTCTACCTGATGCTGCAACGGCTATTCGACGAATCAACCGCCGTGGTCGCCGGGCTACTCCTGGCGCTTAGCCCCTACTACCTGGCCCAATCCAAGATTCTCCACCTGGACGCCTGGATGTCCACACTGATGCTCCTTTCTGCGCTGGCACTGCTCGTACATCGCCGGGAGCGCCGTGCCCGCTGGCTGCTCCTCTCCGGCGCGCTGGGCGGGCTGGCCCTGCTGGTCAAAACGCCGGCCCTATTTCTCCTCCCCTTCACCGTCCTGGTATTCCTGGCAGACGCACTTCACAATTCCTCAGCCCGTCTCCGCACCCTTGTCCCTCTGCTCCTCTGGCTTCTCGTCGCAATGCTCGTCTACGCCGCCCTCTGGCCAGCGATGTGGGTGGAACCGGAACGCGGACTGGCGGCAGTAAAGTGGGGGCTGACCCACCACGCCGCCACCGCCCACGACACACCGACCTTCTTCCTGGGCCAGATCATGCGAGGGGATCCAAGCCCACTCTTTTACGTGGTGGCGCTGCTGTTTCGCAGCAGCGAGGTCGAACTGACCTTCCTGGCCGTGGCGGCGGTGCTGGGGGCGAGTCATCTGCTCCGCCAGCGACGGCTCTCCCAGGCTGGACTGGATGGTCTGCTCCTCCTGGCTTACGCCGTCTTCTTCCTGGCACAGATGTGTCTGGCCGCAAAAAAGATGCCCCGTTACGTCCTCCCCGCCCTCCTGGCGCTGGACGTGCTGGCAGCGGTCGGCATCGTGGCCTGGGCGCGAGGGCTAGCAGGCAAAAGATACCCGGTGGCGTTGATGGCGATCCCCCTACTGATCCAGGCTGCCCTGACCCTGCCCCATCATCCCTACTATGGGACCGTTTTCAACTGGCTGACCGGAGGACCCCCGGCCGCCGCTCGGGCCATCCTCATCGGTGAGGAGGGAGAGGGGTTGGCGGAACTGGCCGCGGCCCTCAACGTCCGGCCCGACGCAGAGCGACTCACCGTTGCCGCGCAACTCGAGCACGTGTTCAACCAGACCTTTCGCGGCGACACGGTGGACATCGATGAGCCGGCCGACTATGTGGTATTCCATCGCAACTATATCGTGCGAGATTACAAGGCCGAGCAATGGGCCGAGCTGTGGGAACGATACGCCGCTCGCATGCCAGAGCGCGAGGTCAGCTTTAACGGCGTGCCCTACGCCTGGCTTTACCCGGCGCTCCCGCCAGAGACTCGGCCCGAACACTCCCGTCTGGTTCGCCTGGGAGATCGTTTTCGCTTCCTGGGCTACGATCTGCGATCGACCGAGGCTGCGCCCGGCGACCGCGTTCCCCTCGTTCTCTACTGGCAGGCAACAGAGCCGGTCACGGACGATTTGAGCATCTTTGTCCACCTGCTCGATCCCACCGGTGGGCTGATCTGGCAAGACGATGGGGCGGCTGCCCACAACGCACGCCCGACCTGGAGTTGGACCTCTGGCGAGGTGATCGCCGATCCACACACGATCACACTTCCCCCAGACCTACCAGAAGGAGATTACCTACTGGTGACTGGCCTCTACGACTGGCAAACCGGAGAACGTCTGCCCGCCGCTGAGCCAGAAGGAAAGCGACTCGCACAGGATCAAGTGGCGATCGTCACGCTCGCCGTCTGCCAGCCACGAACCCACCCCCTGGCATGGTTGGCATGGGGGCTGGCATCGCTGGTGATCCTTGTCTCGCTACCACTCGCATTGAATCCCGGAGAGAGAACAACGATTTGACAATCGCAGTATTTTGAAATACAATAAGTCATCCTACAGGCTGGCAAAGCAGGTTCCCACTTGAGCCATTGTTATTCCACAACGCTACTATTGGACACTTTTTGGAGAAATCCGGTTTTGCTCACGAGATGATGCCACAAACAACCTCAAAGAGAATAGCACATTCATTCAAACCAAAAAGCGAGGCTCTGATCCCTAACGAACTGTGTCCTGTAGTACATTCCGTGCGACTCGCTTCTTTGTCAAGCCTGTAGGAAATTTGCTGTCCAGGAGGCGTGTATTGTAAAAACAACAAACATGGATGTGATAGAACAGTAGACCGTTCATATCTGGCCAATCATATACTTGAAAAAAGGAGGAAGGAGATGCGTGTGAAAACAATGGTCGTGTTTACTGTAATCGTAGCCCTGGTTCTCACCGCTTGTGGGGGACAGGCAGCAAAGGGACCTCTCAAGATCGCCGCTCTATTGCCGCTGAGTGGTCCTGTGGCAGCTTTTGGCGCGTCCGCCCAGAACGGCGTTCAGACAGCCATTGACGAGTTTAACGAGGCGGGTGGTGTCCTGGGACGACAGATTGAGCTGATTGTAGAAGACAGCCAGTGCAGCGCCGAGCCTGCCGTCAGCGCGGCCAACAAGGTCATTGACCAGGACGGCGCCAGGTTCATCGTCGGCGAGATTTGCTCCAGTGCCTCGATCCCTCTCTCGGAAGTCGCCAATTCCAAGGGAGTGGTGCAGATCACGCCCGGTTCCACTAATCCCCAGGTCACAGTGGACGACGCCGGAAACGTCAAAAGGTTTATCTTCCGCGCTTGCTTCATCGACCCCTTCCAGGGTAAGGTAGGGGCCAGGTTCGCGCTGGACGATCTGGGAGCCAAGACCGCGGCCGTCTTTTTGGATCAGGGCAACGACTATACCCGCGGCCTGGCCGAGTTCTTCCGCGATGAATTCGAGGCTGGCGGGGGCAAAGTCGTCGTCTGGGAGACCTACACTGCGGACGATCAAGACTTTTCGGCGATCCTGACCAAGGTGAAGGATGCCAACCCCGACGTTCTTTACCTCCCCGACTATTACTCCACGATCAACTTGCAGGCGGCTCAGGCTCGCGAGATGGGAATCACCGCCACGTTCCTGGGCGGCGATGGCTGGGGCGCGGGAGAGCTGGATCCAGCAGTAGACGGAGGATACCACACCGATCACTACTCCTCGGAAGATCCGCGCGCCATTGTCCAGGATTGGGTGCAAAGTTACAATTCGGCTTATGGTGAAGATCCCAATTCCCTTTCGACCCTGGCCTACGACGCCACCAAGATCCTGCTCGAAGGTATCAAAGAGGCCGGGACGGATGATCCCGCCAAGGTTGCCGATACGATCGCTGGGATGACGTTTGACGTAGTCTCGGGACAAATCTCTTACGACGCCAGCCACAATCCGGTCAAGTCCGTCACGATCGTCCAGATCGAAGGCGGCGCGCCCACGTTTGTGACCGTCGTCAACCCTTAGAAAAATCCGTTCAGGTTTTGGATGGCCGGGGAGGAAACTCCCCGGCCTTATGATGATTGTGAGTGGAGATATGGCTACGATGCAAGCAAACGAGAACAGTATGCTCGCACGCCGCAACAGCGGTACAGTCTTGAACCGGATCAGTCAAGGTATTCTGGCCCTGGGAGGGCTTTTTGTGCTGTATCTGCTCGTCAAGGCCGCGGCAGCCAAACCGAACATATTCTTTGCCCAGATACTGAATGGCTTACAGTTAGGATTTATTTATGCCCTCATTGCCCTGGGATACACCATGATCTATGGCATCATGAAACTGATCAACTTTGCCCACGGCGACGTATTCATGGTGGGGGCTTTTACCAGTTTCTATGCCATCTCCTTGATGGATCTACACCGCTGGCCGCTGTCGATCTGGCCCGGCATGGGTGAAGGACTGGCGACATCTATCGGGTCGGCGACGGTGATCTTTCTGGCGATGGTCGTCGCCGGAATATTGGCAGTGGTGATGGAACGTTTCGCCTACCGGCCCCTGCAAAGCAAGCCGCGCATCGCCGCTCTGATCACGGCGGTTGGCGTCTCCTTGTTCCTGGAATATTTTGCGGCGCTGCCCTTTGCCTACACCAACAACTTTATCTCTTATCCCCGTCCCTTTGAGGTCGTAGCGCTTCATGCCCAGGATGTGCCCGTCCTCACGCTAGGCCTTGTGTGGGGAATATTTTTGGTCTCTCTGGTTCTCTATGGAGTGTTTACCAGGCTGGGGAGACAGGGGAACCAGCGAGCTTACGTCTGGCGCAGGCACCCGCTGATGCAATTTGGGATGCTATTGGGGGGGTTCCTGGCCGTAGTTTTGACGCTGGTTGGAGCCGATCCGGCATCCGGCGGAGAAAAATGGGATCTCACCGTATCGAACAACATGCTGGTGATCATGATCTCCTCGATCGTGCTTCTCATCGTGCTCCAATACATCGTCCAATACACACGCCTGGGGAAAGCGATGCGTGCTTCTGCCTACGATCAACCGGCGGCGCGGTTGATGGGCATCAACGTGAACATGATCATCGCGGCCACTTTTGCGGTGGGAGGAGCGCTGGCGGGGGCCGCGGGGGTCCTCTTTGCCGTCGCCTATCCACGGTTGAGTTACCTGATGGGCTTTATGCCCGGCTTGAAGGCCTTCGTCGCGGCGGTGATCGGCGGCATCGGCAGCATCCCCGGCGCGGTCGTCGGCGCGCTGATCATGGCGCAGGCCGAGATCCTCACCGCGGGCTTTATCTCCACACCGATGCGGGACGCGATTGCGTTCACCATGCTGATCATCGTCCTCCTGATTCGGCCACAGGGCATCTTTGGCGAACCGCCCACGGAAAAGGTCTAGAGGAGACGAGAACGATGCAATCACTACGAAAATCGAACCTTTATTTCATCGGAGGAGCGCTGGCGCTCTTTGTCGTGGTTCAGATATTTCTTTCCGTGGGGATCGGAGGAGAACCGATCATCAACAACTATTGGCGCGGCATCATTTTCTGGGGCGCGGCCATCACCATCGTGAGCCTGGGGCTGAACCTGATCTTTGGATTCAACGGCCAGTTCTCCCTGGGACAGTACGGGTTCTATGCCATCGGAGCCTATGTTTCCGCGGATATCACATATCGCTACGTGCGCGGCGATATGTCGGCGCTGATCGTCGTCATCGGCGGCTCCATCCTGACGTTGCTCTTGATGTGGGGAGTCGCTTTGCTCCTGAAACGGTTTTATGGCGTGCACGTGACCACGCTCTTTGTATCCAACTTATTGGCGACGGTGCTGGGGTTCTGGCTGGCCGTGCGTCTGCTCGTGCCCGCGTTGGGGCCGGTGGTTTCTACAATATTGCAAGCGCTGCCACAAACCCTTGCTCAACAGATCGTTTTCTTCTTCGCGCTGCTGGGCGGAGCGGCGGTGGCGGGGATCGTCAGTTTCCTCTTTGGCATCCCGGTGTTGGAGCTAGGCTCCGATTATCTCGGCATCGCTACACTGGGCTTTGCCATCATCGTATTTGTACTCCTGAACAACTCGGACACTATTTTGCCCTTCCCCGAGATGAAAGGGGCGCGAGGGATGGTGGGCATCCCCCAATGGACCACCTGGCCCTGGGTGTTCTTTTCGCTCCTGCTGGTGCTCCTCGTGATGCGCAACCTTTTGTACTCCAGCGTCGGGCGCTCCATCATCTCCGTGCGAGAGGATGAGCGAGCCGCCGAGTTGATGGGGATCGACGTGGGCCGCGCCAAGATCCTGACCTTTGTCGTAGGGAGCGTCTTTGCCGGTCTGGGGGGAGGGTTGCGCGGCCACGATATGGCGTTTCTCCACCCCTCGATGTTCAACGTGATCCAATCCCTCAACCCCTTCATCATCGTGGTGTTCGGCGGCGTGGGAAGCATGACGGGCACGATCCTCACCGGGTTTGGCTGGATCATCCTCCTGGAGGGAGTATTGCGCCTCTACTTGCCGGACGGTTTTGAGAACTGGCGGTTCGTGATCTATCCGATGATCCTGGTCTTGATGATGCTTCTGCGTCCAGAAGGACTGCTGGGAAAATATGAGATCGGCTTCCTGCGCCAACGGTTGCCGGCGCCACGGGTGAAATCGAGCGAGGCTGGCGAGGAGGCGGCGGCATGAAAGGGCGACCGGAATCCTTGAGCCAGGAAGTGGAACAGCGATCCGTCGTGTTGACGATCGATGAGCTGACCCATTTCTTCGCCAGTCTGCGAGCTGTCCACGATTTTTCCGTCACCATCAAACAGGGCGAGTTGGTGGGGCTGATCGGCCCCAACGGAGCGGGCAAGACGACCGTCTTTAACGTGCTCACCGGGGTCTATGTTCCAACGAGAGGCAGCATTCGCTACGACGGCGTTGAGTTGACCGCTCTGCCCTCTCACGAGATCATCCAGATGGGTATCGCCCGGACGTTCCAAACCATTCGCCTCTTTTCTGACCTGACGGTGTTGGATAACGTGCGGATCGCCTATCACCGGCACGCCGGGTATGGGCTGGTCGATTCGATCCTGCGGCTGCCGCGATTCTACGAAAAAGAGGCCGAGATGACGGAGCAAGCGCAAGAGTTCCTGGCCATCTTTGGCCTCGAAGAGCGTCAGAACGACATCGCGGGGGGGCTTCCCTACGGTCTACAACGACGGCTGGAGATCGCCCGCGCCCTGGCCACGCGGCCTCGCCTGCTCCTGCTGGACGAGCCTGCCGCCGGGATGAATCCCCAGGAGATTGACGAATTGATGGAGTTGATCCGCTTCATCCGCGATCGCTTCAGCCTGACGATCTTTTTGGTGGAGCACCGGATGCGGCTGGTGATGAATATCTGCGAGTGGATCACGGTGATGGATTTTGGCGAGATCATTGCCCAGGGAACGCCGGAAAACGTGCGCAATGACCCAGGCGTGATCGAGGCGTATCTGGGTCGCCAGGCGGCGACCTAGCGGGTGGGGGTGAGATTATGGCATTGTTGAGCATCGAGGACCTGGTGGTATCTTACGGAGCGATCCTGGCGTTGCACGGCATCTCGTTTCACGTGGACGAGGGAGAGATTGTGACGCTGATCGGAGCCAACGGGGCAGGCAAGTCAACCACCCTGCGTGCGATCTCCCATCTGCTCGATTCGGATCGGGGCAAGATCATGTACGACGGGGTAGACCTGGTCCGACAAGAGGCGGATGCCATCGTGCGGATGGGCGTCGTACAGGTGCCGGAAGGGCGGCGTATCTTTGCCCCTCTGACGGTGCGCGAGAACCTGGAGATGGGCGCCTATACCCGTCAGGATAAGCAAGGGATCGAAGAATCCATGGAGTGGGTGTTCCAGATGTTCCCCCGATTGAAGGAACGGGCAGAGCAGAGAGGCGCCACGCTTTCTGGCGGGGAACAGCAGATGTTGGCCCTGGGCCGGGGGCTGATGGCCAAGCCGCGCTTGCTCCTGCTGGATGAACCTTCGATGGGTCTGGCGCCGATCCTGGTTGAGGAGATCTTTGAAACGATCCGGCAGATCAACGAGGAGGGGGTTACCATCCTGTTGGTCGAGCAGAACGCACACATGGCCCTCTCCGTAGCGCACCGCTGCTACGTGTTGGAGACGGGTGTGATTGAACTGGAGGGGACAGCGGCAGAGTTGCGAGAAAATCCCCAGGTGCAGGAAGCCTACCTGGGAGGAGGCTAGTTCGGTTAGAGGAAGAGTTATGAGGAGACCACACATATTGGTCGTGGATGACCATAGCGCGCTCTTGGCGGGCGTTCGGTGTATCTTGGAGACGGAAGGCTACACTGTTCTCACCGCCACCGACGGCAAGCAGGCGTTGCAGGTGATGGAAGAGGAAGCCTGTCCCGACCTGATCGTCTCAGACATTATGATGCCCCGGATGGACGGATATGCCTTCCTTGAAGCAGTCCGTACTCGTCCAGAGTGGATGCGCATTCCCTTTGTCTTTCTGACCGCCAGGAAAGATAGCGAAGAAGTGTTGCAGGAAAAGAATCTCAAAGTCGAGGGCTTTATCACGAAACCGTTCGCGCCTCAGGATTTGGTTTCGACAGTCCGTACCTGGTTATAGTGCAACGAAGGCGCAAGCCCTTCCCGTTCAGGGATTGTCCAACCTACCCGGCCGCTCCGTACATCCAAGAATAGGTGCTCGCGCCATTGAGAGGCATCTCCAGTTCTTGACGCTATCCCTGGATATGTTCCGAGAAGGAGGAACAAATATGGACAAGAAGGCGGGTGAGATACTGGGTGAAGATGTAATCGCCGGAGTGACGCTAGAAGCCCAAAAGGCCGTCAGGAGCGCGGTAGGCGGCATCGTCGGCGAGCTCCTGGCGGGCGGCGAGATCGAGGAAGCATCGCTCCCTGGCGGCCACGAGGGTATCCATTACGTGGCTGTCGGACCTACCAAGTTAGCTTTTTTCTCGATCAAGCGGGGTTTGCTCAGAAACTCGCTGGGCGAGTTGCTCGTCGAGCATCCCCGCAACGACGTGCGGGCGATGGAGATCGAGAGCGGCGTCATGCCAGCGGCCCACTTTGTGCTCCAAGACGGCACGCACTATGTCCTGGTCTGCCCAAGAATTCACCTGGGCAAACTCAAAAAAGTGCAGGAACTGCTGGGCGCCCAGTAGCGACCGGCAGGGGCCAGCTCCCAAGTCAATTTCCTACTTGTGGTGAGCAACAATTCCATCCCGAGTTCTTTTCAGGAGATTGTTCAGCAAGGTCTCGGACCGCAGCTTGGTTGGGCGGCGTCCCGTAGGGGGTCAACGCTCCTACGGGAAGACCTCGCCCAATGGCAGGACTATTTCGGAGAAGTTGAATGATTGCTATCCACATACGAGTTGTAGGCGTGGGATTGTTTTTTCTCTTTACTTTTCTTTCCGGTTTCTGGCTGAGTCGAGCGGGTAAGCCATACAATGGGATCGTCTTGACGATCCACAAATTGATCTCGCTGGCGGCGGTGGCCTCGCTCGTCGTGACCATTTACCAGACAAACCAAACGACTATGCTAAGCGCGATTGAATGGATCGCCAGCGTGGTCGCTGGTCTGTTCTTTCTGGGCACGATTATCACCGGCGGTCTGCTGAGCACCGACAAACCGATGCCAGCGGCCATCCAGAGGCTGCATCAGATAACCCCGTACCTGACCGTGCTCTCCACTGTCACAACGCTATACCTTCTGTTGCTTGGTTAGGAGCAAGGATGGAAACGAGAGAAGCATTGCCCACAGAAAATGAGTCACAAGAGCTTTATTTCGAATTCCTAGCCGATATGGGCTTTACGAAACATCTGGGGAGTATGGAGGCCACGCAAGCCCTGATCGAGTTATGCTCCGTCGGTGAGGACAAGTGTGTCCTGGATGTCGGCTGTGGTGCGGGGGCAACGCCTTGCTACCTGGCAAAGAGGTACAATTGCCGGGTGATCGGCGTGGATTTTGTAAAAAAGATGGTCGAACAGTCCCAAGAGATAGCCAAAGCGAAAGGTGTAACGGATCGAGTTGAATTCTGGGTAGCCGATGCGCGAGCTCTGCCTTTTGAGGATGATCTCTTCGACGTGGTCATCGTCGAATCAGTGAATGTTTTCTTTCAGGAAAAACAAAAGGCGATAGGCGAATACACGCGTGTGACCAAGCCGGGGGGACATGTCGGGATCACTGAGATGACCTGGCTCGAATCGCCTTCGCCGGAAGTGGAAGAATATTATTGGAGAACTGTTTACGCCGAGACGCTGGAGGCCGATGGTTGGAGGAGATTACTGGAGGATGCTGGATTGAAGGATGTGGTTGCGAGTGCTCACCAGGTCGATATACCGACCGAAAGTAGAGGCCGGTTCAAGCGGTATGGGTACCGGGAAGTGATCAAGGCGATGTTTCGATCTCTATCCGCATTTCTCAAAGAGCCGGCCTACCTGGAGTTTATGCAAGACGTAGGCTCTTCCATGCCAAAGGATTTGTTTGGAGTGATGGGATACGGGGTGTACGTCGGCAGAAAAGAATAGCTATTTGTGGGCCAAGGAGGCAGTTATAAACAGCCGCGGCACAACCAGACTGCAAAATCTGCTCTGTTCACACAAAGATTAGGAGTATCTTCTCAATAACTTGGGGTGAATCTGTTCGTAGTGCGCACTTCAGTGCGCTTTTAGGGGCGCTGAAGCGCCTACTACGAACAAGCACCCAGTTTATTGAGAAGATACGATTAGGAGGTGTTCTGATGACTGACACGCAAAGGCTGGACGGACAGGTCGCCATCGTCACCGGCGCGGCCCAGGGAATAGGCCGGGGGATCGCGCTGGTATTGGCGGAGGCTGGCGCCAAGATCGTGATCGGAGACATCCAGAATGCGTCGGGCACGGTCGAGGAGGTTCACGCCGCTGGCGGCCAGGCGATCAGCACCATTATGGACACCAGCAAACCTGACGACGACGAGGCGCTCGTAAACCTGGCGCTCGCCGAATATGGCCGCCTGGATATCCTAGTCAACAACGCGGCGATCGACGCCCCAGACGGCAATGCCTGGGACCTGACGGACGAGGAGTGGGAGCGAACCATCGCCGTCAACTTGAGCGGCGTTTTTTACTGCTCCAGGGCGGCGCTGGCTCCGATGCTGAAAGCGGGCAGTGGCTGCATCATCAACATCAGTTCGCAGTCGGCTCGAAGCGGCTCCAAGGGCCTCTCCCCGGCCTATAACGCCAGCAAGGCCGGTGTCCTGGGCCTCACCGTGGCCTTTGACGAACAGGTGGCCGAGCGAGGTATCCGGGTCAACGCCATCCTGCCCGCGCTGGTCGAGTCACGGGACTTTGGCTGGACGCCGGAGATACGAGCGGAGCGGGTCAGTCACTACCCCCTCGGGCTTGGCACGCCGAGAGACGTCGGCGAAGCCGTCCTCTACCTCGCGAGTCCCGCGGCCCGCTGGGTATCGGGAACCAGCCTGCATCTCACCGGGGGGAGGCAGAGAGGGTCTTCGGTGCTCTAGCCGGGAGACGTCCTTCTAGCATGGTGTAAAAGTATCGTTCAAATTCTTGACAGGAGGTGTTGTGAGTGAGTGGCACACACGAATTCATTAAAGACGCAAGGAACAGGGACGTTCTCATCTACGTCAACGGAGAACTGGTCCCGCGGGATGAAGCCAAGGTGTCGGTCTTTGACAGCGCATTTCTGGTCGGCGATGGTTTCTGGGAAAGTTTCCGCCTGCACAATGGCAAGCTCGCTTTCGTCAAGCAGCACCTGGCGCGCCTGAAGGCGAACGCCAAAGCTCTGGACTATGATCTAGGCATGCCCCCGGAAGCCCTCATTGATGAGGTGTACAAGACGGTCCGGGCGAATCGCATGACATCCAACGACGTCCACATCCGTCTGATGATCACGCGCGGGACGAAACGATCTCCGTCTCAGGATCCGCGCACCAGCATTGGCGGCCCGACGATCGTGATCATCGCCGAGTACAAGGCGCCCACGCGACGGGAAGACGAGGGTATCCGGCTTTTCACCGTGCACGTCAGGCGCGGCAGGCCGGACGTCCAGGATCCCAAACTCCATCCGCACAGCAAGCTCAACTGCGTCATCAGTTGCATCCAGGCCGCCAAAGCTGGAGCAAACGAGGCTCTCATGCTCGATCCCCAGGGGTTTGTCAGCACGTGCAATTCGACCAATTTCTTTATCGTGCGTAACGAGCAGGTCTGGACGTCCACCGGCCAATATTGCCTGAATGGTATTACCAGGGGAAATATCATCGAGCTATGCAAGCGGAACCAGATCGAGATTTTTGAAAAGGCCTTTTCTCTCTTCGAAGTTTACAGTGCAGACGAGGCTTTTGCCACCGGCACGTTCGGCGAGGTCGCCTACGTCTCTGAGGTGGACGGGCGTGTGATCGGCGACGGCCGGATGGGACCGATGACCCGGCGCTTGAAAGCGCTCTATGCCGATTTACTCGACGAAAACTGTCCGCCTGACTGACCCTTTGGTTTATTTTGAGAGTGAATTTGGCGTCCGCACCAAGAAGGTGACATGCAGATAAATTCTATCTTGACGAACCGAAGAACCCCTACGCTCGGCATTTTAACAGGAATCTCTTACGTCTCAGGCTTGGATTACTTCAAAGGCATCAACGAGAATGTTCTCGCCAACACTCCCATAGGGCATCTCATGTCTCCCAATCCGCCCATTTTTATGGTTTCTGTGGATTGCGATACATACGTCCATTACCTGACCTTGAGATCGTTTGACAAAGTTACCGAGCACCTACTCGCCGGAGTCCACAAGCTCGTGGCGGCGGGCAGTGACATCCTCGTGATCGCCTCCAACACAGGCCACATCTGTATACCGGCAGTTGAAAGAGATTTTCCAGAGCTTGGAATTTTGCACATCGCTGACTGTTGCGCCTTTCAGGCAAAAGAACAAGGATTTTCCCAAGTAGGACTGATTGGGACGAAACCCACGATGGAGGAAGATTACTTAACGTCGCGTTTATTGCTCCACGGTATCACCACCCTGGTACCAGAAGAGGAACGGACTCGAAAGGAAATCTACGAGATCATCTATCAAGAATTGTCGTACAATGTGTTTCGAGACGAGTCGAGAGCGAAAATGGTGGCAGCGATCCGTGAGCTGGAAGCGCGAGGGGCAGAAGCGTGTGTGTTGGGTTGTACCGAAATCGAGCTGTTAGTGCAGCAAGAACATGTCCCTAGCTTGCCTTTGCTTCCCTCAGCAGAAATTCACATCCAGACTGCTGCGAACGTGCTGTTGGGAAAAGTAGGGCTGAAAGATGTGTTACCGCACTGATTGCTGACGAGGTCCTTCACTCTGCACGAGACGCTCACCAAGCAGGATCAGCACATTATCGCAGAATAAACCCATCTCGCAATGGATCATCCGGATCGATCAAGAACGTGTGCTGGCCGGTGATGTGGGCCGCGCCCTCCACCTCGGGGATGATGGCGGGGTAGGGGCCGAACGCGGTGGTCTCAACGATGCGCCCACTGAAGCGAGTACCGATGATGCTCTCGACGACAATGGTCTCGCCCACGTCAATTTCGCCCCGCGCGTAATGAATCGCCAGGCGACCGCCGACGCCAGTGCCGGTCGGACAGCGATCCACCTCACCCTCGGCAAAGACACAGACGTTGCGGCTGTGTGCTCCCTTGCCCAGCGGCGGCTCGATAAAAATGGGACCGTAGAGAAAGCTCAAGTCCTCCTCGAAAGGATGGGGGATGGAGCGGCTGGCCACGATCGCTCGCTTGATAGCCAATCCCTTTTCGATGAATGCGCGAAAATTATCCGGCGTGCAGGTCAGGCCGACATCCTTCGCCTGGATGTAAGCGTAGAATGCCCCGCCGAAGGCCAGATCGTAACGCACCCGGCCCAGGCCCGGTACGTCGACCGTCTCGTCCAGGGCCAGCACGAAGGAGGGCACGTTGTGGAAACGGACGCTCTGCACGTGTCCGCCGGTCACACGGGCGTGGGCGGTGACCAGGCCGGCGGGGGTATCGATCCTGACCGTGGTCTCGGGAGCCTCCATCGGCAGCAAGCCGGTCTCCAGCGCCACCTTGGTGATGCCGATGATGCCATGGCCACACATCGTGCTGTAGCCCTCGTTGTGCATAAAGAGGACGCCGATGTCCGCCGTTGGGCTGACGGGCGGCGTGATGATACAGCCATACATATCGGCGTGGCCGCGCGGTTCCCACATCAACGCTGTCCGCAGGTGATCCAGGTGTTCCCTCGCGTAGCGGCGGCGGGCCAGGATCGTGTCGCCCGGCAAGTCGGGATAGCCGCCGGTGATGACTCGAAAAGGCTCTCCGGCGGTGTGCGCATCGATGGTGGTGATGCGGAGCCAATCATCCGGAGGCTTCCAATTTCTCATGTTGCTCAACATTGCTCATCTCCTCGCGACAATTTAGGTCGGATTGGCTATCCGACCAGGGCGGCGGTTAACGCGCAACTTTCGGTTGCCTACCGCCCTACTCAGTCCGCTTCTAGCGCGCGACGAACCACTTTTGCCAATCGGCTGGCGTCGAAAGGTTTGTGAACGACGTCCAAAAAGCCCTCATCTCGCAACGCCTCCAGATCCGATTGCATCACGTGGCCCGTAATCGCCAAGGCCTTGAGGTCAGGGTTCTCCTGCCTCAGCTCTCGGATCAACTGACGTCCTCCTACCTCTGGCATCACGAGATCCGTGATCACCAGATCCACCTGCTCTTCCGCCCCCCGATGAACCTCCAGGGCTTCCTCCCCATGCGCCGCCGTCAGGACCCGGTAGCCCAGCAGTTCCAGGATCCCGCGCATCGCATCCTGCAACCCCTGTTCATCTTCCACCAAGAGGATTCTCTCTCCCTCTCCCCGCGGAAGAGCAGAAGACTCCTCGACGTTTACCTCCTCCATCTCTCCCTTCTCTTCCTGATAAGCCGGCAGGTAGATACGAAAGACGGTTCCTTCATCTTTCGCCGTCTCCACGCCGATGTGCCCCTGGTGCTGCTTGACGATGCCGTATACCTGCGCCAATCCCAACCCTGTACCTTTACCCACCGGCTTGGTGGTGAAGAACGGCTCGAATAGGTGAGATCGCGCCTCTTCTGTGAGCCCTGTTCCGGTGTCCGAAACAGCCAGGCAGACCCAGTCGCCTGGGCTCATCTCCGCCACAGGAGGCGCCTCTTCTGGCCCTACCTCGACGCGAGCAAGCCCAACGCGCAGTTCCCCTCCGTCCGGCATGGCGTCCCGCGCGTTCAGCGCCAGATTGATCAGCGCCTGCTGGATGCGGGTAGGGTCGGCCTCTACTATATACTCCTCCGGTTTCATCTCCAGGAAAAAGTGAATATTCTCTGGGATCGTCCGTCGCAGGACGGCAATTACTTCTTCGATGAAGGAGGCGAGATCCACCGGCTGGGTCGTCATCATTGAGCGGCGGCTAAAGTCCAGGATCTGTTGCACCAGCTTTGCCGCTCGTTTCGACTCGTCGAGGATAGTCTGGATCGCCCTCGTCACGTCTGGGGCCAGCTCGCGCTTGCCCAGGGTCATCTGAGCGTAGAGGATGATAGTAGCCAGCAGGTTGTTAAAGTCGTGGGCGATCCCGCCGGCCAGTTGCCCGACAGCGGCCAGCCGCTCTTGCCGTCGTAGTTGTTCCTCCATTCGCTCGCGTTCCATCAGTTCCAGCTCGATCGCCTCGTACAGCCGCGCGTTCTCAATCGCAACGGCGATCTGATCGGCCAGCGTCTCCATCACCATCACGTCGTTTTCGCTAAAGGCGTCGAGTTGGGGACTTTGGATATCGAGCACTCCCACGACCTCTCCCGCCACCCCGACGGGGACGCTCAGTTCAGAACGGGTCGGCACCACGCCAGGATAAAGATTGACGTAGCGTGGCTCGGCGTCCACGTCGTTGGCCAGCAGCGTCTTGCCATAGTAGCCTGCCCAGCCGACCATACCCTGGCGAATCTTTAACCGGTGGTCCGAAGGGAACAGGTGGGCAAAATCGCCGGCTTTGGCTCTCATCACAAACTCGCCTTGCTCACGGTCTATGGTAAAGAGCGCCACGTGGTGGTAGCCAAAGCTCTCTTGCAGCAGGTGGGCGGCCCTGTCCAATATGTGATTCAGCTTCAGCATGGCGGCGATCTTTCCACCCACGTCGTTGAGGAGCGCCAACTGGTTGGCACGTTGTCTCAGCGTCTCCTCGGCCTGCCTGCGCTCGGTGACGTCGCGCACGATGGACTGGATGGCCGGTTTCCCCTCCCACTCGATTCGCTTGCTACGCACCTCTGTCCAGATAGTCGCCCCGTCTTTCCGAAAGGCTCGGTAGGTATACGTTCGTGGAATAGACTGACCCGATTCCACCGCCGTGATCCTTTGCATACCTATCTCTCGATCCTCGGGATGGACCAAGTCAAGAGGATTCGCGCCTATGACCTTCTCAAGCGGCAGACCATGGAGAGTGCAGAAAGCTTGATTGGCCGTGACAATGCATCCCCGGGCGACGATGACAATGCCATCCACGTTCTGCTCAAAGAGCAACCGATAAGCCTCTTCGCTTGCTTGCAAC
Source organism: Anaerolineae bacterium (assembly GCA_034437455.1). Taxonomy (GTDB): domain Bacteria; phylum Chloroflexota; class Anaerolineae; order B4-G1; family B4-G1; genus DAOTUB01. Next base: position 20,836 of record DAOTUB010000087.1, read on the forward strand.
GCCTTTTCCGTCTGCCTGCGCTCGGTGACGTCGCGACCGAGGGCGATGGAACCCATCGGATCGCCTTCCTCATTCAACAGGCTGTGCGAGTTCCACGAGATGATGCGGGTTTCACCATCCTTACGACGAATTATCGTTTCGACCTCTTTCTCACCTCTGGCTCCGTCGATGATGGCGATGGCTTCTGCCCTAACTAGGTGACAATATCCCTCGTCCGGGTAGAGCCACTCCCATATCTTGTCGTGCTCCACGACCTCTTCACGGGAATAGCCACTGATCGCCTCCGCGGCCTTGTTCCAGACGACGACGTTGGTTTTTTCGTCGAGCACATTCAGCCAGATGTTGGCGTTATCAATCACACTTTCCTGGAACTGGTTGAGTTGACGGATCTCCCTCTCTGCCAGTTTACGCTCGGTGATGTCACGCACGATGGATTGGAAAGCTGGCATCCCTTTCCACTCTATCCTTCTGCCTTGTCCCTCTATCCAAAATGTCGAGCCATCTGCTCGTAGAGCACGATAAACCTGGCTTTTGGCAGCAGACCCCTTTGATCGTATAGCCTCCATTCTTTGGATAGCCGTATCCCGGTCGTCGGGATGGATCAAATCGAGAATATTTGCGCCAACGATCTTTTCAATGGGCAAATTGTGGAGATCGCAAAAAGAAGCGTTGGCCTTGATAATACGATCGGAGGTATAAATAACAATGCCATCTACGCTCTGCTCAAAGAGCTGCCGATGGGCCTCCTCGCTTTCTTGCAGTGCCTCTTCCGCCCGCTTACGCTCAGTGATGTCCCTCATGACCCCGATCATTCCCACAGTTCTACCTCCGTGTTTCCAAAGGGAACCTTGGAGTTCGACGTCCAATTTCTTCCCGGCTTTTGTATATACTTCTACCTCAAAGGGGGGAACTCGTTGACCAGAGATCAGCGTGGTAAAATTGGAGAGTATTCTCACGAGGCTTCGGGGAGGGAACATCTTGAAAAGCCCCAATCGTTTTCCAACGATCTCTTCTTCTGCATACCCTCCGACTTCTACGATCCGTTTGTTCACTCTGAGAACCTTACCCGTCAAGTCAATCAGAGCAACGCCATCCCCAATACTGTTAAAAATTGCTTCTAGCTCCTCTTGGCCCGCTCGCAGTGCCCTTTCCTCTTCCTTGTGCTCAGCTTTTGTTGTTTCCAACTCAGCGACCCGTTGGCGCAGCGCCGTCAATTCAGCGAGCAGTTGCGCTTTGGTCTTGTCTTTGTCCACCTTGTGCGCCTCCTGAAGGTACTACGCATGAAGAAATCAGGGCATATCAAGCGCCAGGCCGAGAAAAAATGACGCTAACCCTCTCAAAGCTGTGGACATGGGAACCGCGATCCAACGCTCATGCCCATCCCCACGTGGCTTGTTCAGCTTTTCCGCTTTAGAACTATTTTACTCGATGGTCAGGGAGAAAGCAAGCAAAAAAGCGCAGCCCCCGACCAAGCTTGGTCGGGGGCTGCGCTTCTGATGCAGAAGAAACTAGGGATGGCCACGCATCACCAACGGCAAATAGATGTACTGGCCGACGATGATGGTGTGTGTGTCGGTCACCGCCGGATCGGTACAGTCGTTCGCCGCTGTCACCCGCAAGTTGTAAGTGCCGGCTTCCAAGTTGCGGATAGAGGTCGCCGCAGTGCTGTTATCTTCCCAAATGTAGACAATAGGTTCTGAGGCATCTGTCGGCTCGTAACTGGTGGTGAAGGTGTAGAAGCCCGGCGCACCGCTCGTTTCACCGTGGATGGTGATATTCGTTAGCGGGACGCACACCCCAGGCTCGTAAACAGTGATGGTGATTGTATCAGTCTCGGCCTGCACCTCGATCTCGTCGCAGTTCCAGGCGGCGATCTTGATCGTGTGAGTACCGGTGGTGGCAAAGGTCTCGGTAAAGGCCAGAGGATCGTCCCTAGAGGTCATCACTACGCCTGGCGCGTCGTCGATGGTGAGACGATATGTGTAGGGTTTTGTTGCATCGTTCGGCGTGACGTCGGCATAGAAGGGAACCTCCATGTCGGTATAAATGGTGCCCGCCGATGCCCGGCTCAGAGCGATGTCTGTGACCGATTCACACACCCCTGGATTCACCGCAACCGGGAACGAATACGTGTCCGTGGATGGACAATCGTTCGCCACATCGAGGGTGACCGTGTAGATGCCAGCGGCAGAGTAGACGTGGCTGGCCGTGTTCGAGCCAAAGCCGGTTTGCTCCGGCGCGCCGTCGCTATCAAAGTCCCAGGTGTAGGTGATAGCCGTGTCGCCGGTGACCGTGGCGGTAAAGTGCATCGCATCGCCCAGGTATACCGGGCTGTCACTGATCACATCGGTGATGTCCACCTCAATGCAGGATGTGGGCTGCTCGCTCACCGTCACTTGAACCGAGTTGGTTTTGGCCTGCGCTGCGCTCATCGAGCAGTTCCAGACCGCAATCTCGACGGTGAAGGTGCCGGTGGCGGCAAAGGGGTGATCGAGCGGGCTTGTCAATGGATCGGTATTGCTGGTGGCAGTCGTGCTGACCCCGTCGCCATAGTCGATGGTGTAGCTGTAGGGTTTGCTGGTATTGTCCGGCGCAATGTCGGCGCTGAACTCGACCACTGTGTCGGTGTAGATGGTGTCGGCATTGATCACAACCAAGTCAACGCCCGTCACCGGGATGCAATTGACCGTCATCACCACGCTCACGTCCATCTGTGGTTTGTCAGGATCGTTGCTGGTGACCTCGATCGTAGTGGTGTAGACGCCGGGGCTTTGGGAAGTGGCGTCGAAGGTAACCGCGACGTCGTCGCTGCCCGACGGGGTTACGACACCATCCGTGGGCCACTCGTCCAGCCAGGAGCGGTCCGGGTTCTCGGCCAGCTTCCAGTTCAGGTTGGCGGTCGCCGTGCTGGCGTTGCCAATGGTGAGAGTAACGACGGCCGTCTCGCCGGGGTTCAAGATCGCGCTCAGCGAAAGCGGAGACACGGTGATGGCCAGCTCGCCGGTGACATCCACCGGATGGCTCATCCACACCGGGCCGCCGCAGGGGTTGGTGGCGGTGACGGCAGCCCAGTAGCTATCACTGATGGCGTAGGTGTGTGTGACCTGGTTGCCGGTAGCCGCGCCGCCGTCACCGAAACCCCACTGATAAGTGAAGGGCTGGGTGGCAGTTATGGGCAGGATAGAGGTGATCGTGAATGTCACCACCTCCCCGGCTTGGGGGTCGGCTGGCAACGAGCCAAAGTCTACGCCGGTGATCCCGACGCAGGGCAGGATCTGCTCGCTCACCGTCACCACGACGAAACTGGTCAGGGCTTCCGCTTCGGTCATCGCACAGTTCCAGACCCCGATCTCGACGGTGTAGACGCCGGTGGTAGCGAAGGTATGGTTGAGCGCCAACGGGTTCGCGATGTCGGTAGTCGTCACGATAGTTCCATCGTCATAGTCTATGGTATAGCTGTAGGGCGTGCTGGCGTTGGTCGGCGTGATGTTGGCGCTGAACTCGACGTTGGTATCGGTGTAGATGGGGCTACCTGTCAGCAGCGCCAGCGCTACGTCGGTAACCTCGACGCAGGCCGCGTGCTCGATCACCGTCACCTCAACCGAGCTGGTCACAGCTTGTGCTGCGGTCATGTAGCAGTTCCAGACCGCGATCTCGACGGTGAAGGTGCCCGTCGCGGCAAAGGTGTGATTGAGCGGCTCTCCCAGGTGATCGGCACTGCTGCTGGCCGTCTCGCTGAAGCCATCGCCGTAATCTATGGTGTAGCTGTAGGGCTTGGTGGCTCTATGTGGTCTGACGTGGGCATCGAACTCGACCACCGTGTCGGTGTAGATGGTGGTAAGCGTCTGCAGAGTCAAGTTTACGTCGTCGACCTCGTCGCACGGAGGCAGCGCGCTCACCGTCACGACGACCGAACTGATCAGGGCCTCCGTCTCGGTCATTGCGCAGTTCCACACGGCGATCTCGACGGTGAAAGCGCCCGTGGCGCCAAAGACGTGGTCGAGCGGCGCTGTCAGCGGATCGGCGCTACTGATGGTCGTCTCGCTGACGCCGTCGCCATAGTCTATGGTGTACGTGTAGGGCTTGTCGGCGTCGTCCGGCGTGACGTCGGCGCTGAACTGGACGTTGGTCAGGGTATAGATGGGACTGCTGGTCAGCAAGGTCAGCGCCACGTTGGTGATCTCGACGCAAGGGATGGGCCGCTCGCTCACCGTCACGACGACTGAATGGGTCAGAGCCTCCGTCTCGGTCATCGCGCAGTTCCATACGGCGATCTCGACCGTGTGGGTGTCGGTGGTGGCAAAGGTCTCGGTAAAGACCAGCGGATCATCGCCGGAGGCCATCACCCCGCCCGGCGTGCCGTCAATGGTGAGGCGATAGGTATAGGGCTTGGTGGTGTCGTCGGGCGCGATGTCGGCGTTGAAGGTAACTACTGTATCGGTATAGATCGCGCCGGTGTTGGTCACGACCAGCGTGACGCCGGTCACCTCACGTTGAGCTTGGAGCTTGATGAACGTCTCGTCCGCCTGGTCTCCGACGTGATCGTAGACGCGGCCGGTGATGGTGAGCCAGGTATCAGGGACAAGCGTGTCAGAGACGGCGACGGTGACCGCGATACTATCCTCCGCTGCCATCGCCAGGTCGCCGACGTCCCACGCAGCCCAGGCGCCGTCGGGTGCCTCTGTCGTCGGCGGCGGTGCGGACGAGACGAAGGGCACCGAGATGGGGAACGTGCTCGTGAGCCAGACGTCGTTCTCAAAGCCGCCGAGATTGCCGTACTCCAGCGTAAAGGTGACCAGTTCGCCAATGATGACCCCCGTTGAGTAGACGGCGTCGATCCACAGGTTGGGCGCTGTTTTTGCGATGGTGATGAATCGTTGTTCCATCAGCGCGCTGTCAGCGTACACACGCTCCGCCAGGATGGTCTGGGTCCAGGTGCAGGGTTCGACGTAGAGCAACTTGGTGAGAGTGACGACCTCGCCTCCTGCCGCCGTCCAGGTCAGCCATTCGTCGCTGGTGAGCACGGTCCCGCCGCTGGGCGGGTCGACGGTGTAGGTGATCAGCGCGAGATGCTCCGGGTTCCATGCCTCGGTCAGCGTGAACGGTTGGGAGAGGGAGATAACATCCGTGACCTCGAGCGTATCCGAGGTCTGAACCGAGACCGCCAACTCTGGGTACCACAACGCACTATCGATCCATTTCTGCCATGCGGGCGGCGGCTCGCTGCAATGAAGGACGATAGGCACGGTAATCGGAGTAGTCTCGCAGGGGTCGTCGTGGATGACGTGCAGCGTGCCGGTATAATCCCTCGTCTCGGTGCAGAGGAACGTGACGTCAACGTCTGTCATCCCTGGCCCCGGAATCGTCCCGGTGATGGGGTCCACCCCAACCCACGTCAAATCTGACGGCGTCTCCTGAATCTCAAAGTCCATCGCTGCATGCCCGGCGTTGGTGATGGCCAGCGAGTGCGTCACTTCCTGATTGACGAGGGCGGTGATGGAGATGAAATCGGTCGGCGTCACCTCGATCACCGGTCGCTGTAGCGAAAAATTCTGCGGAGTGGTCACTCCAGTGGTGACATCCACGATCGCGGTTTCTGTGGAGTAGCCGAAGGCCGAGGCCGTCACGGTGTAGGTCCCGGAGATCAATAGCACGGGGCCATAGTAGCCCGTCCCCGAGTCGGCTGTGACGGTCAGGCCGCCAGGCTCAATGCTCACCATCGCCGCCGTGCATGGCGGAGCCACGCTGCCTGTCTCGTAATCGTAGACGTAGCCTTCCAGGTAGCCGCCCGCGTTGACGGTCAGGGCGGTCTGGGCCACGTTCGCCGCCTGGGCGATCTGGTACTGTTCCGGCGTGGTCGTGGTGATCTCGGCAGTGTTGGTGATGATCGTCGTGAACGGCCAACTCAAGCCGGGGTCCACCTGGGCGGTGACGGTGATCGTGCCGTCTTGCTGCCAGCGCAACATGCCGACGGTCCAGGTGTAGGCGCCATCGTGACTCAGCGCGCCGGGATAGTTGAGCGTGTAGGTGTAGCTGGCATTTGTCAGACCGGGGTGGAGCGCGTCGTAGATGATCACATTCTCGGCGTCGTTGCCCAGGTTGGCAAAGGCGATGGTGAACGTGATCCAGTCTCCGGGCGCGGCGACGGCAGACGTGACTGTCTTGGTGATCCAGACGTCGGCCACGGGGGAGACAGCCACGGCCCACTCGACCTCGGTTTGGATGGGGTCGCCGGTGGGGGTTAGGGCCTCCTCTTGACCGTTCTGTCCCCCAAAGTTCTCGATGCTGCCCCAACTGTCCACATACTCCTCCGGCCCCCAGACGCCGCCGGGGCTGTTGGTGCCGACGACGTTGTAAATGTCGTGGGAGACGTTGCCAGCGTCGTTGTGGGTAGCATCCGGTGGGGCGGGAGGATGCTGGTGAGGCTGAAGCCAGCCGTTGGCCACGCGGCCCATGTACGAGGGCCAGCCAGGCAGGGAACCGATCCCGGCGTAAGGCCAGGTCTGCTCGATACGGTCGAACCAGGGGTCGGAGAAGGCGACAAAGCCGCCCTGTTTGTCCACGCCGGGCAGCGTGACGTAGTGGCCGCCCAGGCGGACCCAGTTTTCACCCTGCCACTGCCAGAAGCCCAGCAGCAGAATCACGTCCTCGCTGACCTCCACCTCCTCAGCCACCCACCAGAACTCGGGAGATTTGACCTGGGTGATAACGTATCCCTGGCGCAAGTTCTTGTCGATGATGTACTGCTCGATGCCGGTATAGAGGTCGGTGATGACCGTGCCGCTTCCGACCATGTCGGTCTGGAACCGGACGGCCAGATCCTCGACGAACTCGCCGCCAGGAGGCCAGGGTGTGGCCGGATCGTCCACGTTTAGCGGGTCGTGGTCGTCTAAACCCCCATAGCTCTGCACCAGTGGGTAGTTGTCGTTGTAGGGGATCGGCGGCTGGTAGGGCGGCAGCGGTGGGCCGACGGGATTAGGCTCAAACTTGGAATCGAACCACCACAGCGAGTTGGCCGCCGCCACCGGGCCACAGAAGGTCCACTTACTCACAGGCGGAGGTGGGGCTGGAGGTGGTGGATTGTGCCACGAATCCTGCTTCTGATCAAAGTCCGGGACGCCATTGGGGGCATAGTCCTGCCACGGCTGCCAGGTGCCCCAAACGAGGCTCTCCTCCTCCGGCAGCCACTCGCCGCTGGCCTTCCAGGTGTAGGGGGAGACGGTGAGGGCGAACTCGACCTCAACTTGGAGAGGTAAATGCCCCTGCCACTCTTCGGTCGGAATGTCAGGATGAGGGTTGATGCCTATGAGAGGCCATGGAGGCTCGAACGCCAGTGGGTACCCGTCCGGCCCCCAGGTGCCGCCGGGGCTGTCGGTTGGTATCGCAAGGTAGATGTCGTGGGAGACGTTGCCAGCATCGTTGTGGACGTTGGAAGCGTGACCGGGAGTGTGGGGCAGGATGAGCGTGCCGCTGAGGATGCGGCCGGGAGCAAATCCCATCTCGGCTGCGTCTATGAAGGGATCGCTGAAGGCGATACCGCCCATCGGGTCCACGCCAGCCACGGTGACATAGTGCCCACCGACACGAGCCCAGTAGCCGGGTGGTTCCACCCATTCATAAAAGCCCAGCAGCAGGATCACGTCTTCACTGCGCTGAACCTCGTCGGCCACCCATTGGAAGGAGGGAGAGATGACCAAAGTGACGTGATAGTCGTCCCACAGACCGTGGTCGCGCAGGTAGGCCAACGTGCCGGCGTGCATGTCGGTGACTTTTGTGCCCTGCCAGGTGCCGCCGGTGCGGATGCCGTCGGTATCAAAGTACCAGGCCAGGTCTTTGGCCAGTGGGACGGTGTTGGAGATGTCGTGGTCATCCCAGGGGCCATAACTTCGCACCAGCCGGTAGGTGTCGCTGACGGTCGGCGGTGAGTGGTCGGGCGTCTCGAATTTGGAATCGAACCACCACAGCGAGTTGGCGGCGGCGAAAGGACCGCAGTAGGTCGGAGTCACGATCTGATTTTGGTCAAAATCGGGCATGCCGGAAGGGGCATAGTCCTCCCAGGGGCCAGGCTTCCAATAGAAAGTGCCCCAGTCGGAGGAGGAGACCAGGTCCCCCCAGGAGTTGGGGTTGAGCCAGAAAGCGCCGCTCGGCCAGTAGTGGTCCCCACTGGGCGTCCAGGCGTTGAGCAGGCCGAGCCCCATGACCTGGAAAGTGCCAGCGGTGAGGCCGAGTTTATCGTATTGGATGCGGAACTCGGCCTGCCAACCGGAGAGCGTGAGGGTAGTCGCTGCTGTCCAGGAGACGGGAGTTCTGGCGCCCCAGCCGGTGCCGGTGCACCGGCTCTCCAGGAGGGAGCCCGATTGAGTGACGCTGAGACGGTAATCGTCGGTCTGCGGCGCCGCGCCCCCATCGTGGTTGGTGTCCAAAAAGACCTGAGCAGCCGAGCCAGGGGTTTGGGGGTCGGGGAAATCGAAGGCGATGTATAGATTGCCTCCATCCTCCCTGAAAAAGACCTCCACATCGCCGCCGTGGCCGGGGAAGGTGATCTTGCCGGCGTGGGCATATTCGCCGGGGGCGATGAGACCATCTACAGCAGCCGGCGGCCAGATATTGGGAACGCTGTGGGGCGCATCGGCCACGCCATCATCGCTCAGCCAGGGCGATGGGAGGGCTTGGAGCGCAAGGGGTGTGCTTACCGTGTCCCTCGCGCTGGCAGTGCTCGGCTGCCACTGCGCCATTGCCAGCAACGTACCCATCAACATCGCCATCGCCAAGCTGGTCGCAGCTACAAAACGGAGCGTCTTCATCGTACACCTCCTGTACGTGATACGTCTCCCCAACTGGTCGGCAGAGGACATTGGATGAGGCACAAAAAAACTGGATAGAGAGGTGAATGATAGGCAGTTTCTCGGGGAGAAAGATTTTAGGTTGTATAGGATAAGATAGCACAATTCCTTGAATTTGTCAATAGCAGCATTGTCTTTGACTACAACGAGATGCTAACCGGACCAGGCTTTCCGGTCGGCGCTCTACTTCCTACTTTGCCGTATGGAAATCTTGACGTATAATAGTGCGACTCGTAAAGTAGCACAACTTGCGCTATGTGGAATCAAGGAGATTATTCGAATGGATTTGTTTGAAAAATGTTTTGCCTATACCGATGCAAAAGAGGCCCAGCAGGCGGGCTTCTATCCTTACTTCATCCCGCTCTCCGAAACCGAGGCCACCGAGGTCAGCGTTGGCGATCACCGCCTGATCATGATCGGCTCCAATAACTATCTGGGCTTGACTACGCATCCCAAAGTGCGTCAGGCAGCTATCGAGGCGACGCAGCTCTACGGCACCAGTTGCACCGGTTCCCGTTTACTCAATGGCACGTTGGAGTTGCACCTGGAGCTGGAGCGACGATTGGCCGAGTTCGTGGGCACGGACACGGCCTTGATCTTTCCCACCGGCTACCAAACGAACGTGGGCACGATCTCCGCGTTGGTGGGACGTGGTGACTTTATTATCACCGACAAGGAGAACCACGCCAGTATTGTAGATGGTTGTCGGTTGGCCTTTGGCGAGGTGCGCCGCTTCAATCACAACGACATGACCCACCTGGAGCGTGTCCTGTCCAGGTTGCCCGAGGATGTGGGTAAACTGATGATCGTGGATGGTGTTTTCAGCATGGGGGGCGACGTCGCTCCATTGCCAGAGATCGTATCCCTATGCCAGCAATATGGGGCGCGTTTGATGGTGGACGACGCCCATGCTATCGGCGTATTGGGAGGAGGACGTGGCACAGCGGCTCACTTTGACCTTTGCGAGCACATAGATCTCATCATGGGTACCTTCAGCAAATCCTTTGCCAGCCTGGGTGGGTTCATCGCCGGCGAGGAAGACGTGATCCACTACATTCAGCACCACGCTCGCTCGCTGATCTTTAGCGCGAGTATGACGCCAGCCAGCACGGCGGCTGCGCTGGCCGCGCTGGAAGTGATGCAGGAAGAACCGGAGCGGATCGCACGGGTCAACCAGATCGGCGATCGCATGCGGGCCGGATTCCGCCAGTTGGGCTTTAACGTAGGCGACAGCAAGACGCCCATCGTCCCGATCATCATCGGCGACAACACGCGCACCTTTATGACATGGAAAGCCTTGTATGATGCCGGACTGTACACCAACCCGGTCGTCTCACCGGCGGTGCCGCCCGAGCTATCGCTGCTGCGCACCAGTTACATGGCGACCCACACCGACGAGCAACTCGACCGCGTGCTGGAGATCTGCGCCGATGTGGGCCGTGCGATGGGGCTTATTGGATAACGGTCATTCATCGCGCCAGGATAAATCACCACCGAAACGTACATCGAAGAAGGATAACCCATGATCGCCTTGCTCAAACTGCTCCTTATCTTTGCCGGTATCGTGCTGCTGTTGAACCGCAAGTGGAACCTGGGGCTGGTGCTCACACTTGCCTCCATCGTCGTTGGCTTGCTCTTTGCCCATCCCCCCATCGAGATCGGACGCGATATCATCTTGGCCACTGTAGATCTATTGACCTTGCGATTGGCGCTGATCGTCGTGCTGATCATGATCTTGGGAGAGTTATTGCGTCAAACTGCCGGGCTGAAGGGCATGGTCGAGGGACTTCAGGCGCTCATCCCCAACGGGCGCATCGTCATCGCGGTGCTCCCGCCGCTGGTGGGGCTTTTGCCGATGGTCGGCGGGGCGATGTTCTCGGCGCCGATGGTGGACGAGGTGGGCGACCGGTTGAAAGCGGATGGGGCGCGCAAGACCTTTGTCAACTACTGGTTGCGTCACATTTGGGAGCCGATTCTCCCGCTCTATCCCTCGATGCTGCTGGCGGCCGAGTTGATGGGCTTGACAAACACGCAAATGGCCGAAACCATGTGGCCGCTGGTGCTGGCGGCAGTGCTGGGCGCTGTTATTTTTGGACTGCTGGGGTTGCCCCGCAGCGACGATGCCGTGCGACCTGCGACATCCCGCGCGCAAAACCTGCGCGTGCTGGCGACGAGCACCTGGCCCATCGCGCTCGTCATCGTCCTTTCGTTGTTCCTCCCCATTGACGAGCGCATCCGACTGATCCTCAGCCTGGTGGTGACGCTTGGGGCGATGATGGCGGTCGCCCACACGCCGCTACGCGACCTGGCGACTATCTTGCGTGAACGCATCCCCTGGAAGTCGGTGGCGCTCATCTTTGGCGCGATGATCTTTCGGCGCGTGCTGGAAACCAGCGGCGCTGTCCTGGCTACCTCGGCGGCCTTGACCGACTTGGGCATCCCGGTGGTAGCGGTCGCCTTCGTGGTGCCCTTTATCTCCGGGCTGCTGACCGGTCTGATGTCTGCGGCTTTCAGCATCGGCTTCCCCGTGGCGCTGCCGCTGGTGGCTGTGGATGGGGGAACCGTTGCATCGGGATGGGCGGTCTGGCTGCTGGCAGGGGGTTTCCTGGGCACGATGTGCTCTCCCATTCACCTCTGCCTGGCTTTAACCCGCGTCTACTTCAAGGCCGAGTGGGGAGCGGTGTACCGCCGCATCGCACCGGCGACGCTCATGATCGCGGCGACAGCGGGGGCGATCTTGCTGTTGACGTAGCCTGCCGTCCGCATCCCTTGTTTCATGCTCGATTGGTCCAGGCTCCATACACAATTGATCTCTCCTGGATACGTGCTAAAATGGCAGCCCAAATGGCGCCGATACGTAAACGCACCCTCGACCGCAACCTCGTTCTCTGGTTGCTGCTGCTCGTCATCCTGCTTGGTTTTGTGGCGCGTATAGCCCGTCTGGGCGACAAGAACATCTGGTGGGACGAGGGTTGGACGATTGGAACCACCCGCCTGGGGTTCGCCGATCTCACCCAGCGCATCGCTGCCGACGTCCACCCGCCGCTCTACTTTTGGAATTTATATGGGTGGGTCGCGCTGGTCGGCGAGAGCGAGTTCGCCACGCGCTTTCTCTCCTTGATGTGGGGCGTTCTCACCGTCGCCATTGTCTACCCGCTGGCGAAAACGTTCGCGTCGCGTAAGGTCGCATTGCTGGCGACGCTGCTCACGGCGATCTCACGCTTCCACGTCTGGTGGTCGCAAGAAGTGCGCATGTACGCCTTTGCCACGTTTGCCGTGACGCTGTCCCTCTACCTTCTCACCAGGGTGCTGCGAAAAGGGAGCCGCCGGGCCTGGATCGTCTACACCCTCGGCTCGATCCCCGTGCTGTACTCTTTCTACGTGGCCGGCATCGCCCTGGTAGCTCAGAACGTTTTCGTATTATTCACACTGCGCCGTCGCATTGCCGCCGACCGCCGCTTTTTGTACAAGTGGATCGTCTCTCAACTCGTCATCGCCCTCGCGTTCGCGCCGTGGATGATGCTGGCGCTCGACAAGATGCAAACTTGGTCCACCAGCACCCCTTTCGCTCTGGGGCTGTTCGTCCAGCTTTACGTCACAGTTCTGTCTGTCGGCATATCCACCAACATCGGCCACTGGTTGATCCCAACCTCGGCCATCACGCTAGTAGCTGTGGTGGGCTTTGTAGCCCTGTGGCGCGATGCCCTGGCCGAACGGCAAAGATGGGGTTGGCGAGGGGCGGTCTTCCTGGCGCTGCCTCTCGTCCTGCTGCCCGCTATGGTCTACCTGTCGAGCCTGAACCGGGGGCTGTTCTATTCTCCCCGCATCGAAGTGCGCTATCTGGTTCTCTCTGCGCCACTCTTTTACATTCTGGCGGCGTGCGGCGTGGCGGCTTTCTGGAAATGGCTCAGATACGCGGGATGGGTACTGCTGATCCTGATCGTCGCGTTGAACGGCTGGCTACTGGCCGATTATCACGCCTCGCGCTACGTGCGCGACGACTATCACACCGCAATGCTCGCGCTGTCGGCCTATGCCGATCGCGGTGACGCGGTGTTGCTCGTGTCCGGCAACCGTTACCCGCTTTTTCTACACTACTACGAGCGAACCATCCCAGAGGAGCACCGTCCGCCGGTCTACTTGATACCGCCAAGGGGAACGTCTGCCGTGACCGCTGACAACGTGGACGCGCAGCTATCCGCTGTGGCCGCCGATCACGAGCGGCTGTGGCTCGCCAGCTTTGAGCGCACGATACAGGATCCAGACAATCTGACTGAGGGCTGGCTGGATGCACGCTACGCCCGCCCGCTGAACGCCGCGCTCGGATACAACCACCTGGCGCTCTACACTCGCGACGACGCATCGCCTTCCGTGCGAAACCTGGCTCCACAAATTGAGTTCGACCTGCCGCTCAAAGGGGGGCGACTGTTGGGCGCCGACCTGCCCACGCGCGAGTTTCGCCCTGGAGACACGGCTCACCTGGGGCTTTACGTCGAGGGCGGTGAAGGGGGGGTTGACGTGCGTTGGGTGGGAGACGACGGCCTGGTGATGGCCACGCAAGCAGTGAACCTGGTCGGCGACCAGGCCATCTATCGCTACGACGCGCCGTTCCCCATCGCCTACGGCCCGCCGGGACGCTACCGATTCACCCTGGCGGACGGAACCGTGCTGGCGCAGATGGTAATGCGAGGCACCGATTCCGTGCCCCACGAGCGCGCGATCCAAAACTTGCTCCCCGCACAGTTGGGGGATAGCGCCGAGCGCATTGATTTCCTGGGGTACGATCTGAAACCCAGGCGCGCCGCAGCGGGCGACGAGCTCACCGTGACCCTCTACTGGCGGGCCGCGTCGCCCGTCGCATCTTCCTACACCGTCTTTGTCCAACTCGTCGGCCCGCCCAATCCACGCTCTGGCAATCCCCTGTGGGGGCAACACGATGGCGCTCCCATCGCGGGGACCTTTCCCACCGATCGCTGGCCCGCCGGCCTGATCGTGCGCGACCGTCACACACTGGTGATTGACCCCACAGCTCCGAGCGGCGACTATTTGCTTATCGCTGGTATGTACGACCCAACTACCGGCAAGCGCCTCACTGTCCCCAACACGGACGACGACGCCATTCACCTCCAGACGATCACGCTCGCTCTGGCGAGCGCGCTCGCCGAATAGCTGCCGCCCGACCATTTGCGTCCTGGCCCCTGCCTGTTATAATCTCTGCCGATGAAAGAAATCACTCCACGTCGGCTTTTCGTCGTCATCCTGTTCCTGATCCTGCTCGTCGCTACAGGGTTGCGTCTGTACCGGTTGCCCGAACTGCCTCTCGGCCTGCATTACGACGAGGCGGCCAATGGCATCCTGGCGGGTGAGATCGCCCGCGGCATCAAGACGCCCATCTTTATCCCCTCCTACACCGGCAAGGAGGTGCTATTCTTTTACTGGACCGCCTTGTGGATAAAGCTGCTGGGCGTGACGCCGCTGGCGCTGCGCTTGAGCGCGGCTCTGGCAGGCGTGGCGACCGTCGCGGCGACCGTCTGGGCGATCCGCGAGATGCTGCACGGGCGGCGCGACGCGGATTGGGTAGCGCTGCTCGCCGGGGCCTTTCTCGCCACTTCCTTCTGGCATCTCATCCTCAGTCGCTACGGATTCCGCGCCGTGACCCAGCCGCTCATGCAGGCGTTGACTGTCGCTGCCCTATGGCGAGGACTGCGCCTCACTCCCCCCCCTACCAGGGGGGAGCTGCATTTCACTCCCCCCCCTGATAGGGGGGGGCAGGGGGGGGGTAGGCTCGTCTGGCTCCTCCTGGCCGGTCTCTTCTGCGGCCTGGCCGCCTACACCTATCTGGCCGCCCGCGCCTTTCCCATTCCCCTGGCGGCGGCGCTGCTGACGCTTCTCGTCACCGACCGGGGCCGTCGTCGCCTTCGCCTGGGTCAACTCGCGCTCTTCGTCGCCGTCGCCGCCCTGACTCTGGCTCCGCTGGCCCACTACTGGCTGGCCCACCCCGGCAGCTTTTTGAACCGTACCCAGCAAGTCGCCGCGGCAAGTTGGGCTGAAGCCTGGGCTGGAATTCGCGCTTGCCTGGGGATGTTCTTTCTCCGGGGCGATCCTGGCATTCGCTTCAATCTCCCGCGCCGCCCGCTCTTCGATCCCGTCACGGCGGCATTGTTTCTCCTGGGCATTGTCGTTCTGTTCAAATCGCAGATCACAGGCCGTAAATCTTCATCCGACCCTTTGCATCTTGCCTCCTGCGTCTTTTTCCTGACGCTTCTCCCGATCATGCTCCTGCCCAGCGCCCTGGCTCCCGACGGCATCCCTCCCAGCAACCTACGCACGGTCGGATTGTTGCCCTTCATTTACGTCTTTCCCGCCCTGGCTCTCTCCAGCCTCAAATCCCGCATCTCGGTCCTTCGTCCTTCGTCCTTGGTCATTCTCGTTCTCATCCTTTCGGGATTTTTCACCGCATCCATCTACTTCGACCAGTGGGCCGTCTCGGCAGAGCTTTACTACGCCGCCGACGGCGACCTGGCCGACGCTGCCACATATCTCGACCGGGCGGATCTGACCGCCACGACGCCCTACGTCGCCAGCATCCACTACCGCCACCCCACGCTCGCTTTTCTCTCCGAGAACTATGAAGCGATTCGCTGGCTCACCGGCGGGCAGACCGTCGTCTTTCCGGCAGGAGGGGACGCACTCTTGATCTTTCCTCGCTCGGCCTCGGAGGATCGGGCCTGGGCGCAGTCGGTGCTGCCGGATGAATCTCTCGTAGCTGCACCTGCTGGTCCCGATGGCGCGCCTGCCTTTCACGTATACCGCGCCAACTCCACCCCAGATCTGATGCCCATCCATCCACTGACCGCCGACCTGGCCCACATCGCCCTCGTGCTCGGCTACGACGTCGTCGGCGAGCCGCGCTCTGGCGAGAGCGCCGAGGTAGCCGTCTGGTGGCGGGTGCTGAACGTTCCAGACCAGGGAGATTATGGCCCCGTCGCCCGCCTCACCGACCGCTGGGGATTTGACTGGGGAGTGACTCAACCCTTCCACTACCCCTCCGAGCAGTGGACGCCCGGCGAGGCGATCGTGGATCATCTCTCGATCCCGGTCGCCCCTGGCGCGCCTCCCGGCGACTATCGGGTCCACTGTA
This sequence comes from Anaerolineae bacterium, assembly GCA_034437455.1. Classification (GTDB taxonomy): domain Bacteria; phylum Chloroflexota; class Anaerolineae; order B4-G1; family B4-G1; genus DAOTUB01. Next base: position 36,820 of record DAOTUB010000087.1, read on the forward strand.
GCCTCTACTCCACGAGCGCCGACGCCTCGCTGCGCGTGCTCGATCACGCCGGTCGCTACGCTGGCACGGGCATCGAATTGCCCTTGCGCCTGGAGCGCGCCGCCGCGCCGCCAGACCCCGACGGCCTGGACATCCGCACCCGCCTGGACGCTCGCGCCGGCGGCCTGACCTTGCTGGGAGCTAATCTCGACGCGCCTACGGATGCGGTCCGGCCCGGCGAGCGACTTTACTTGACGCTCTTCTGGCGAGCCGACGAGACCCCGTTGCCCGACTATGATGTCCACCTGAGCCTGAGCGAGACAACGCTTTACGCAGGCGCTCCTGTCCACGGTACGTATCCGACCTCCGTCTGGATCGCGGGTGAGGTCGTCGCGGATCGTTACGATCCACGCCTGCCGCTCGACACCCCTCCAGGCGATCACCCCTTGAGGCTCCAACTGGGCGATCTGGCGCTCGACCTGGGAAACATCACAGTGGAGACAACAGAGCGCACCTTTGAAGTTCCGCCCATCTCCCACCCGCTCACCGCTACGCTCGGCGACCAGGTTGAACTGCTCGGCTACGCTCTCTCGGCGGAAACGATCACGATGGGGGACACGCTCATCCTCACTCTGTACTGGCGGGCGCTGACCGAGATGGACGAGAATTACACCGTCTTCGCCCACCTCCTGGCTCCCGATGGCTCGATGACCGGCCAGCGGGATAGTTACCCAGTCGGCGGCGCCTATCCGACCACGCTCTGGGTAGCCGGTGAAGTCGTCGCCGACGTCTACGAGATCCCCATCCGCGCCGACGCCGCGCCGGGCATGCACCGGCTGGAGGTGGGAATGTACGTTGCCGAGACTGGCGCGCGGCTTCCCATCGCCGGTATTTCTGATGACGCCATCGTCTTGCGAAAAGTCACCGTCGCTGGGCCGTAAGGTCGGATTTGCTTATCCGACCGATGGCGGTTAGCAAAACCGCTCTACGCCGCCCCACTGGCGAGCAACACGGTAATAGTCGCCAGGAACCAATGAATCAGAAATGGATAGAGAAACGAGCGCGTGCGCCAGGCGACGTAGCCGAAACCGCTGCCGCCAAAAATGCAACTCAGCGTCTCTAGTTCCGGCTTGCCAAAGTGGGCGATGGTAAAGGGGACGGCCTGGAGCACGATGGCGTAGGGGCCACAGACCGAGTAGAGTGCAAAGAGTAAAAAGCCCCGGAACAAAAACTCCCAGCCAAAGAGATCGGCGGCGGTATAGAGCGGCAAGGGGATGGCAGACTTTGCCAGAGGGGCATAGTAGCTCTGTATCTCTCCGCCCCTGGTCAGGATTACTGCTAGCAGCGTGATCCCGCCGCAGCTCGCCGCCGTGAGCGCCAGCCCCGCTTTCCAGTCGCCCAACTGGAAGCCATACTTGGCGGGCGACTCGCGAAAGATGAGTAGAATGACCAGCAGCGGCACGCCCAGGTATAAGAACAGCCGGTCGTATACCTTGTAGGGGAAGAAACTGTGGTAGCGATCCACCACCAACGCCAGCGTCGAGACGACGATGACGGTGACGACTTTCCAGTCCATGCGAAGCTCGTTTAGACGCATCGGTGAATCCTCCAATAATTCAGACCTCCGAGGTTTTGTAAACCTCGGAGGTCTTGCTCAGTAGGACAGGCCCAGGCGGGTGCCATCGGGACCAAAGAGTGCGAGCAGAGTGTCCCAGTTCCGCGCCAACTCCAGCCCCCAGTTCGCCAGCAGCAGACCGATCAAGATGAGCGCCAGGCCGCGCTGCCAGGGGCGAGCCTGACGCCAGGGGCGCTCGATGACGGCGTAGGCGGCCAGGACGGCGAGCATCGGGAAGAGCGGGACGTGGAAGCGAGGCATCGCCATGATGAGCACGTGCGCGCCGGTGACATAGCCTACCAGCAGCCCGACGAGCCCTTTGCGCCGCTCCATCGTTCCGCAGACCACCCCCACGGCAGCAGCCGGAGCCAGCAGCACCAGCGGCCCACAAGCGAGCAGCAAGACCAACACCAGCAGCCACGCGGGCCACTGGCCGAGAAAACCGTTGCCGTAAAAATAGATCAACGACCGGCTGTCCAATCCCCACAAATAGCCGGCCTTGCGCGCCATCAGGTAGGGGACTCGTCCGGGATCGTCCCGCACGAAACCCCAGAACGCCTCGATGCCCCGCGCGTTCCGCTCCGCGTCGTCGAGCATCGGAAGCAAATCGAACGAGATGCCGAACTGGAAGGTGCCGGTGGATTTCGGGTGGTAGCCCACGTAGAGATTGTAGCCCAGCGAAGTCTCGATCCAGGTCGGCTGGCCGTGAAGCCGTGTGTTGCGCGCGGCCCAAGGGATGGTGACCAGCAGGAAGCAGAGGATCAGCAGAGCGGTGTTGCGGAAACCGACGCGCCGATCCTCCGCGGTCCACCAGAGCCAGATTGCCGCCAGCGGCAGGAATCCGGCGACGATGGAGCGGGTCAGCGCCGTCAG
>DAOTUB010000088.1:0-11764 GCA_034437455.1 Anaerolineae bacterium
GCCGAAGGCTCCTCAGCGGAGTTTTGCAAGCTCACACCTTTGCCCTCCCAGGAGATAGCATATCATCCCTGTTGCTAATTGGCAATGCTATTCGAGGTTGTTAATGTTCAACCCTAATATACAAGCGGAGGCGCACGCTTTTTGCGCCGGAGTGTATCGAAACCAAGCGAGCGGGGCTATATGTACAACTCGCTTGGTCTTGATACGTCTGGTTTCGAGAGGCTCAACCCAAGTTGCTCCTACTCGACCGGCGCTGAATTTGATCTCTGACGAGTTGCTTTCTTCAATTCCTCAAAACGAGCGGCAGATAGATGCTGTAAGATGGACCAGGCGGTTCGTCGTTGACGATGAACACCTCCTCGCCGATCAGTGTCACGGTGTTGCCGCGTGGCTCTCCCCCGACGGCCAGCAGATTGATCGCTACCTCGTCGGCCAACCCCTCCCACCGCCCCTCGTGCGCCGTCAGGCTGAGCATCGAAAAGTCCTCGTGGAGCGCCTTGGCGTCGTAAGTTATCGTAAAGACACCGCTTGCTTCTGGCGCGACGCTGCCTTGCCCCATCACTACGCCCTTGTCGTGGATGGTGTAGTGGACGGCGCTCGTCCCCCCCGGAGCGATTCCCTGGATGTGGATCGGCTCGATCCCTCCCTCGGGCCAGGCGATAAAGCCGGGCTGCGGCGAAGAGACATACAGCCGGGGCGAGCCTGGTTCGACGACGTAGAACTCGTACCGGCCCGTCGTGCCCATCACCGTGCCGGTGTTGTGACTCGTGGGAGCGGCGGCGTAAGCCAGGGGCCGGTCGTGAAGCACGTGCACGTCCACCGTCCAGCGGCCCGGCTCGGTGGCGATGAAGTCGAACGTGGGATCGTAAACCCAGCCGATCTTGTTGGCGCGGAAAGTGCGGGTGTACACCTCGTCGATGGGCGAGGTGATCGTCACGCTGACGCGGCTATCGAGCGGCGGCCCCACGTGACCGGAGAAGGCCACCACGTCGCCCATCTCCAGGACGTCGCCGGGACGCACTCCCTTGGGCAGAAAGAGCACGTCAATTTCCTGCACCTCGCCCTGAACAGTCATCGTCAGGATCGGCCCGCCGTCTATACTGGCGCCGTTGGCGCCTCGGAAGGGCGGCGTGATGCGCGCGCCCACCGGGTCATCTTGGGGCAGCAACACCCACAGCGAGCTATAGATGGCGTACTCGTTGATGGGGTCGGTGTCGGTGATGGTGCGCAAGACCGCCCCGCCGAACTCCCACTTGATGTCGCCCGGATGGTCGCCGTCGGCCGGCTCGCCGATCTGGTAGCCATAGGTATCGTCAAAGCGCCAGTAGGCGGTGCCCATGCCGTCCTCGGAGAGAATCTCACGCACCCGCACGTCGGGCCGCTCGGAGGAGCCGTACCAGTAACCCCACAGGTCGATCTCCTCGGGGGCCACGGCGGCGTCGATGCCGCTCCTGGTGGTGATAAAGAGCGGCGCCTCGCCCACCGCGATGCGTTTGTCAAGCCCTTCTGCTGTACAGTCCATCGGCGGCCAGCGGAAGCAGTTGTCCGCTCGGGAAAAGTGATCGCGCAGCGTGTCATAGATCGTCTCGCTGGCGCCGGTCAGATCTTTGACGGTGATAATGGTGTGAATCGAGTCGCCAGGCAAGCCGTCTGGGGTTTCGTCCCCCCAGTGAACGTCGCCGCTGAAATAGGGGTAGTAGACCTCGAGCGCATCCTTGAGCTTGGACGACGGCAGGTTGATCACCTCGAACCAGGCGGGCATGTCGTCAATCGTATCGTCCTTGTAGTCCACTCCCCGTCGGCCGTGGGCTTCCATCATGGGATTCAGCCCTTCGACCACGTTGCCCCAGGTCATGGACCCAGCCCACAGAGTACCGTCGGGGGCCTCGTAAAAGGCCGAATAGTCCAGGCGGAACTCGCCAGGGGAATCCAGGCGGATTTCGATCCCGGCCGGCGGCTGAAAGTAACCGAAGCGATTGGCCTGACCGGCGATGGTCCCCGTGATCACTTGACCTGGGTCGGAGTGAGGTATATGGGTCAGATGAATGTGCACCTCGGCGGGGACAGGCGGGAAGATGTGCAGCCCTGGCATAACGGCGTCCCCTTGCGCGTAGGGCGTGGTGGGCAGCTGGCCCGGATCCAAGTCGAGGACACGGGCCACGGTCACGTCGTAGACGCCCTGAACGCTGTACGCATTCCCGTACACGTCCTCCACCTCGCCCCACACGGCAATGACGTGGGGGCCGTACTGGTCAAAGGTATAGGCGAACGGTTCGTCCATCGTCGCCAACTGGTAGATGTCGCCGATGTAACCGGTCGCCTCGTCAATGTCGTTTCCGCCGGGCGTGGTGGGGGTGCGCACGGAGGATTGGTTGACGGTCGCCGGACCGAGTTGGTCCACGCCGCCGCCTGGCTTGATCACCTCGACAATCAACTGGCCCGATGGCAGAGCCAGGGGGATGTGCGGCTGGTTCGGCAGACGGCGCTCGGTGCCCGAAACCCAGTAGGATTCAGGCTCCAATTGGTAGACGAGCGGCTCCCCCGTCCGCTCATCCAGGCGGGGGATGACGACTTGGTGCGGCGGGAACACAACCCGCGTGGACAGAGCGTAATCCCCCATATCTTCCCGAGCACCCACCCCTCGATAGCCGTTGACGGGATAGTTGCTCAGCAACGTCCAGGGGATGTGCGGTGGGGCAGGCTCCCCCACCCTGAACGACGGCAGGCCAAAGAGCGTCTCGAAATTGCTGTACCAGACTTTGACGATCGGCACGTCCTGGCTGTAGGGAACGTCGATGCCGAGGAACAACGCTTCTGGGCGGTAGATGCCGTCGGGCAGCGTGATCGGCACGGTTACCGAAAACGCCAGGTCTCCCTCAAAGGAATGATCGCTGACACAAGTCATCGAGGTCAGGTGTGTCGCGGTCTGCGCATCCCAGAACTCGCCGCTTGCTTCGTGCTCGATGGGCAGGCCGGTGGAGGTAAAGAGGAAGGAATTGAACCAGTTGCCCCAGGGGAGGGGACGGCCATCTGCATCGAACAGGTATCGCAGGCCGATCCCGAATGCCGTCACCTGATACGTGGGCGTCCCCGTGCAGGTAATGGCCGGCGACGTGACCCGCACCTTCGCAGTGACCGTGATCGACTGGCCTCGCTGCGCCGTGAGCCCTTCGGCTTGGCCCAGGACAGGCCCCGGCGGCGGTTCGCCGGGAGGAACCTGGAGCGTGCCCGTCATCGCCCACCCCACCCATCGCTTGACCGTCTCGCCCGCAAAGGCGCTGGCGGCGTAAAAGGGCTGGCTCTCCCCATCGCCCGCAGACGGCCTGCCGACGTATAGGATCGCGCCCGGCAGCGGATTCAGATTGTCCGTCGTCGCGTCCGAGACTTTGGTCTGCCCATCCTCCCAGAAAAGTCGCACGCGGAGCCCCTGGGGATCATACTTGATCAACAGCGACGACCCCGGCGGGGCATAGAGACCGGTCGCGAACGCGCCGTTGGCGTCGGACGTGGTCGTGATAAAGTTGCGCGCGCTCAGGTTGATGACGATCACGGATGAATTCGGCCCGACGGCGTCCGCCGCGCCGGTGACGGTGGCGTATCCATCGACGTCAGGGTCTCTGACGGTGATCTTGCTGACGTCGGGGGGCGTGGTCGGAAAGGGTTGAGGGATCGCAGTGGGCGCGGCTTGAGGGACGAGTTCCCGAGGCTCCGGCAGCGCCCCATCCGCCCGGAGCGTCGGACGGGTTACCAGGCACAAAAAGCCGCACAGCAGGCCAATACCACCGATGAGCAAAAGCCGCTTGTCGAACATCCAGGTTTTCAGTTGCATGTTGACCTCCTTAAGGCAAAGCCAGTAAAAAAGCGATCAAATCCGCCAGTTTGTTTTCCGTCAGATGTGAGGTGACGCCATGCTCGTCGTTCGGGTTGGCGATGGTCAGCACGTCGCGCATGGTGGCCGCGCTGCCATCGTGCAGGTAGGGCGCGCTGTCGTAGAGAAAGCGGAGCGTGGGGGTATCGATCAGAGGGCCAAACCACTCGCTAGGGCTATCTGCGGTACCCACGTCGTGGACTTGCAGATCGGTGTACAACGGCGCGGGATGGCAAGCGGCGCATCCGGTCTCGGCTGATTCAAAGATCGCCTTGCCGCGCTGCTCGGCGGGCGTCAGGGTGTGGGTCCGCTCTGGCGCGGCCAGGCTGTCGATAAAGGCGGCCAGGCAGTCCAGGTCGTAGGAGCGGCCCTGGTTCGGCGTGCCCAGCGTGGGATGCATCTCGCCCTGGATCAAGCCGGCGCCAAACTGCTCAAAACGGACACTGAACTCGCTATCAGCGGACTCGTCCCACTCGGCAGACCAGCGCAGGGGGTAGGTCTCGATCATTCCTAGCAGACTGGTGGTGTTGCGGGTGATGACGGCTCCCGGCGGCGCCTCTCCAATGAACTGCAAGAGCCACGTGCGCCCATCGTGCTCCCCCTCGACGTGGCAGGTGTTGCAACTGATCCAGGCCGCCTGGGCCAGATCGGACCGGGCGCTGGAGTGATAGAGCCGCTTGCCGTGCAATAAAATCGGCGGCAGGGGAATATCGGTGACGGTGAGTACGTCGGTCACAGTATACGCGCCAGCGTCGATCACGCTGACCGTGCCCGCCAGCGTGTTGTTCACGTAAGCCATGCTCCCATCGGGGCTGAGCACAATGCCGCGTGGGTTGTCGCCCACAAAGATGTGCGCCACGCGGCTCGGCCGGCTCGGATCGCTGATGTCGAGCACCGAGACGTCGTTGCTCCCCGCGTTGACCACCCACAACTCTGTGTCGTCCCTGGCGAGGGCTACGTCCCACGGGAGGCCCACGGGTTGATCTCGCTCCGGTAAGGGAATATGCTCCGAGGTCTGGTGGCTGTTCGTCGCCAGGTTGAGCACCGAGACCTTGGGAAAGACGGTGGTATCGAACTGAGTGTTGAGTCCCAAACCGTTAGCCATCGTCTGCGGCAGGTAGGCGCGGGTTCCGGCTCCGTTGACGACGACGGCGGGAGCAGGGGCGACATTGGGCCAGGTGGTAATGCGTGATGAGGGCAACCTCTGGTTGCTTGGCGTAATGCGTATTGCGTGTTGCGTAACTTGTGGTTTGAGGATCAAGGGGAGGTAGAGGGTGAAGGGTTGGACGGGCAGGACAGTCACTTCGCCGCTGAGGAGGTGGGTGACGAGGAGGCGGCGACTGTCGGGAGTAAAGGCCAGGCCGTGAGGACGGTCGGCGACGGCGGTGGTGGAGAGAGTGCGCAGGGCGGCGGCGTCGAGGAAGCGCACCCGATCGTCGCCCATCTCGGCGACCGCGATGAAGCGGCCATCCGGCGAAACAGCCACGCCCACCGGACGGTCGCCCACGGCCACCTCGGTCACGACGGTGTGGGCGCTCAAATCGATCACCGAGAGATCGTCCGATCCCTGGTTGGCTACGTAGGCAGTCGCGCCATCCGGTGCGACGGCCACGCTGCGCGGGTTTACGCCAACGGCAAGTTCGGCGACGACCGTATTGCTGATCGTGTCCACCAGCGTGAGCGAGTTGGAATCGGGGTTGACGACCATCAACGTATCGCCGTCGGGGGTGACGGCGATGGCGGAGCTGGACCACTTTTGAGAAACGTCAGAAAATGCGGCAGCCTCTGGCAAAGCGGCGCTGTGGGCGCCAACGAGGCCGAGCAGGACAAACAGCAGCAACAAGGCCCCCAGGCCAGCGACCAGTCGATGCCATCTTTTGTCAATCGCGAGCGCAATGTTCACAATAGCGTTGACCACCGTTTCCCTTGTAAGGAAAGAGTGCCGGAACATACTGGCGATATGTTTCGTATTCTCGACCGAATTCCTGAACCAATCCTTGCTCCTCAATGGGAACCACGGAATGGGAGGCGATGAAGGTCAGAATCCACGGAATGAGAAACAAGAGATCCGCAGACCAGATGATGAACAACGGAGGGATTGTGATCAGGAGAGTGGAGTAGAGCGGATGTCTTACATACGCAAAAGGTCCGTGCGTGACCAATTCATTGCTCCCATTTAACAAGTTGGTCTCGATCAGATTGAGCGAGCGATTGAACCAGATCATACCCCAAAGGCATGCAGCGACGCAGGGAATCGTCAGGAAAATTCGCGCCTCAAAGGTTAGTGGAATGGGAAAAGAGAGCCATCGTTGAATTATCAAGGTCAATCCCTCAAGGAGAAGACCGATCAGAAGTAAAAGCGGGCCTACGCCCAGCAGATTCTCAAGCCTTCTCAACAGTGAAAGCACTCTCAATGGTTTCCTCTTACTTCCACTCCCGCCTCAGCAGCCCATACAACAGCATATCGTGCCGCTTGCCATCCCGCTGTAGGAACTCGCGGAACACGCCTTCGTACTGAAAGCCGAGCTTCTCGAAGAGAGCGATGGAGCGTTCGTTGTAACTGAAAATTGTCGCCGTAATGCGGTGCAGGCTGGTCTCATCAAAGGCAAAGGCAAGCGTGAGCCGCGCCGCCTCGTAGCCGTATCCTTGGCCCCAGTTGGCCCGATCGCCGATGGCGATGCTGAACCCGCTCACGCCGTGCGGCCAAAAGATGCCGTCCAACTCAGTGTACCCGATTAGCTCACCGCTGTCAAGCAGGCGCACCGCGAACGTGACGGTGTTCTCTGCTTTCTCCAATCCTTCCAGCCATTTCCTCAATCCAGTCTCCGATTTTGGGCGGGCCAGGCGTGCATCGTACAGCCGCAGAAACTCGGTGTCCTCGTACCAACGGGCGATGGTCGGAATATCGTCCGAGGTCAAAGCGTTCAGTTGAATCCGATCACCGCGCAAAAGATTTGTAAGCATCATCTCTCATCCTTCTTGTATAATATATCTACAGTTCCGGCTTGACTAGCACACTAGACGCGATATAATAAACCTGTGATGTGCAAGTTGAACGGGGGCATACAATGAGTGTTTCAGCAATGTCTCTCCATTTACCGGGTCTGTTGCAGGAACAAATGATAGCGGCGCGAGAAGTGGGCCTGTACGCCAGCGAAGCGGACTTGGTCGCCGACGCCATTGGCACGCTGATGGCCGCGCGTCCCGATGTGCGCCTGGCGACGGCCTGCCGGTTGTACGAGCGCGGCACGGTCTCGCTGGGCAAGGCCGCTGAACTGGCTGGACTCGACCTGGTCAGCTTCAAGCGCGCCCTCGACGAGCGGGGCATCACCCGCACAGCGCCCGAATCGATGGCCGAAACTCTCGATATAACCCAGGCGTCGCTGCGGGCCGCCGGTCGTCCCGTGTGATATGCCTACCGTTATCCTCGACACCGATTTCCTCAGTTCCTTTCTCAAGATCGGTCGCTGCAATCTGATCCGATCATTCTATCAAGTCGAGCAGGCGATCATTCCCGCCGCCGTGCATCGCGAACTGGCTCAGACAGACCTGTTGACGTCCCTCCTGGCTTGCAAAATGACCGGTCTGGTCGACCCAGAACGGATGGCGCAGATCATCCAGGACTTGAGAGACAAGGACTTTTACTTGTTCAAGTCCGAGGTCCACGACGCGCTGCTGGAATAGACGTCCTCGCTCACATTTCCCCTGTGTGATCAGAAACCGGGTTTTTGACAAAAACCCGGTTTCTTGCCTTATTCAAACCTCAATGCCTCCGCCGTAACCATCTTGCTCATACGATAGGCCGGATAGATGCCAGCCAAGAGCGCCGCCGCCACCGCCACGATCCCGGCCTCGATGAAAGGCGCAGGCTCGACGAGCATCTGCAACGTCCAGCCGAAAGAGCGCCGGTTGATGACGTACACCAGGATCAGCGAGAGCGCGTAACCGGCGGGGCTGGCCAGCAACCCGGCGACGACGCCCATCAGCCCGGTTTCGAGCATCACCAGCGTCCAGAGTTCGCGGGCGGTGAGGCCCAGGGCGCGCAGGATGCCGAGCTGGCGCTGCTTGTCCAACTGCAACGAGAGCAGCGCGCTCAGCACGCCGATAAAGGCGACGATGGTCGCCAAGATCTGCAACGCGCCGGTGATGGCAAAGGTGCGGTCGAAAACGACGAGCACATCCTCACGCAGTTTTTGATTGGGCCGGACGAACACCCGCTGAACCGGCGCGAGCGCGTCCTGCAACTCGCGGGCCACAGCGTCGGCGTCGGCGGAGGGCTCGATTTTCACCGCCAGAGCCGTGAAGGCGTCGTCGTCCCAGAAGCGGCGATAATCCTCGATGGACATGATCACCGCCCCCTCGCTCGCGGCATAGTCGTAGTAGATGCCGACGACGTCGAACGTTCGCGGCCCAACGTTAGTGTAGAGCGTGATGACGCCGCCGCGCGGGGGCAGGTTCAATCGGTTGGCGAAAGGCTCCGAAACGATCACCGCGCCGCGTCGCACCGCGCCCCACGCCTCCTTGGGCGATCCATCCGCCGATTTGTAGAGTAACCTCTCGCCATAGTCAGGGCTGGTGCCTGCCTCGATGTAGACCGGCCCGGCGGGCGAATCCACGTTGACGGCCCGGATCAGCTCCACGCGGGCGACGCCAGGCGTCTGCTCGGCGATCTGGGCGACGGCGGGATCGAGCGTGCGGACGTTCTGCGTCGCCTTGAAGCTAGGAGCGCGGACGTAGATGTCGCCCTGCAAGGCGTGATCCAGCCAGGCAACCACCGTGTTGCGGAAACTGCCGATCATCAGGCTCACGCCGATGGTGACGGCCACGGCGATCATCAGCGCGGCCACGGCGATAGAAGTGCGGCTGAGCGAGTTGACCACATCGCGCGGGGCCATGCGTCCCAGAAGACCCCAGACGCGCCCCATCACGACCGTCGCGCCGCGCATGAACAGGCTCGTCGCCAGGGGAGTCAGCAGGGCGAACCCCAACACGACGGTGGACATGCTGCCGAAACTGACGATCAGACTGCGGGTTGGCAGGATCAACACGCCCAGGCCGACGGCAAATGCAACCAGGCTCCCCACCGCCGCCCTCCCCACCGCCCGCCGCGCCTTGGTCTCCAGCCCGGAGCGAGAGAGCGCCGCCCGGGGCGGCACGGAGGCGGCCTCCCAGGCGGGCGCGCTCGCCGCCAGCACCGTGGCGACGACGCCGGTGAGCCATCCCTTGAACAGGCTGGCGACCGGGATCCCCACACCCTGCACCGTGAGCACAAAGTAGAGATCGGTGATCGTCTGAGTGACCGCGCCCACGGCGTTCTGCCCCATCGCGATGCCCAAGAGCAATCCCAACGCAGAGCCGACGACGCCGACGATGAGCGCCTCGCTGGCGACGAGGGCAAAGATCTCGCCCGGCGTGACGCCCAGGCAGCGCAGCCGGCCAAAGAGCGGGCGGCGCTGCACCACCGAGAAGGTCATCGTGTTGTAGATCAGGAACAACCCGACAAAGAGGGCGAGCAGGCTGAGGGCCATCAAGTTGGTGCGAAAGGCGGCCGTCATCTGCTCGACCGCACCGGTGCGCGCCTCGACCGGCTGCACACGGGCGCTCGGTGGCAATAGATCGCTGATGCGCTCGACTGTTCCCTCGTTGCCTTCCGGCAGAATCAGGTCGACGCGATCCAGCTTGCCGACGCGATTGAGCAACTCCTGGGCCGTGGCGACGTCGGCCAGGATGACGCCCTCGAGCGCGCGGCGGCTGAGGTCGTCCGCCGGATCGAGCAGCCCGACGATGAGGGCGTTACGCTCGAACCCGGTCACGTCCAGCGTGATGCGGTCGCCACGCGCCAGGCCATATCGCTCGGCTACGTCGGTGGAGATCAAGAGCGCGCCCGGCTCGGTGAAAAAGTCGGCCATCCCGGCGGCGGGCGCGTCTCCCGCTCGCCACAGATGATCGCGAAAGGGCGGCTCGGCGAAGGGGTCCACACCGAGAAGTTGGAACGGGCGATCTCCCAACTGGGGCGACGAGACGTAATCGGTGACGATGGGCGCGGCCAGGCGCAGCTCACCCCGGCGGCGCAGGTCGGCGTAGAGCGTTTCGTCCAGCCCGTCCGGTCCGGCCACGATCTCGTGGGTGGCGCGCCCGGTGACGGCCTCGGTGCTGAGATCGAAAGCGCGGCTGGCGCTGGCGTTCGCCAGGTCTACGGCGACGACGACGGCCACGCCTAGCGTGATGCCGAGGATCATCAAAAAAGTCTGCCAGGGACGGCGCAGCAGCGTGCGCCAGCCCACGTTCCACAGTGTGCGGGAAAAGCTGGCCCTGTCACTCATCGGCCAGTCGCCCGTCGCGCAGATAGATCACCCGGTCAGCGGTGGCGGCGGCCTTGGCGCTGTGAGTGACCAGGATCAAGTTCTTGCCCGCCTGGCGGGTGAGTTGATCCAGAAGCGCCAGCACCTGCCGCCCGGTCTCTTCGTCCAGGTTGCCCGTTGGCTCGTCGGCCAGGACGAGCAGCGGATCGTGAACCAGCGCGCGGGCGATGGCTACCCGCTGTTGCTCACCGCCGGAAAGCCGGTCGGGGAAGGTGTCGCGCCGATCGAGCAGACCCACTGCGTCCAGCATCGCCTCGGCCTGTTGCCGCGTTTCCTCGGCAGTTGCGCCTTTGAGCTCCAGTGGCAAGACGACGTTCTCCCACACCGTCAGCGTCGGGATCAGGTTGAAGAATTGGAACACAAAGCCAATGTTCCGGCGGCGAAAGAGCGTGCGTTGCCGCTCGTCGAGCGCCGTCAGATTGCGTCCATCCAACCAGACCGCGCCGCCGTCGGCCCGGTCGATACCGCTGATGACGTTCAGGAGCGTGCTCTTGCCGCTGCCGCTGCTGCCCTGGATGGCGACGGATTCGCCTCTGGCAAACACGGCGTTGGCATCGCGCAGTACGACGCGCGTGTGCGTTCCCTCTTGAAAGCTCTTGGAGAGGTTCTCCAGCCGAATAAAGGACTGATGTGATGTTTTGTCGATCGTTTCCATCATAAGGGAATAATCTCCACTTCAGGCTCTCCCGTTCCCAATCGCACCCGCGCCACCGTCGGCTGTTCCCCGCGCGTGGGGCAGACCGCGCCGGGATTGACCAGCAGCGTGCGCCCCACCCACCCTTCGACAAGCTCAGGATACCACTCGACGTGCGCCCGGTGCGAGTGGCCAAAGACGATGAGATCCGCTTCCGGATAAAGCCGCGCCAGGCGGCGGACGGCGCGACGGTTGAGCCGTCCGTTATCCGTCAGCCTCAACCACTGGCCGCTCACGTGCAGCCCCTTGAGCCAGAAGCCGAACAAACCAGGCCGGTGACCGTGAGTAAGGACGACGCGATGTCCGGCCAATTGTAATTCGACCACGGCTGGCAGCCCCGCGCCGCCGTCGGAGAAATCCTGGAGGTGAAAATTGCCGCGCACGGCGTGCACCGGCGCGATCTCTCGCAGCGGCTCCAGCGCCGCCGGGTCGTCCACATCGCCAGCGTGCAGGATCAGGTCCGCCCCGGCCAGCGCGTCGAGTGCCGCAGCGGGCAACTGCTTCATACGGTGGGGTATGTGCGTATCAGAGAGCAGACCGAGGGTGAGAGTGGGCATTTGACAAGAATTTGGGGGCCACGCCACCCGCATAAAATTTTCCGGCGCCCAAGCGCCAACCGGGTTTCTCCCGTATAGATAAGCGGCCTGGCATAGCCCCCAACTGACGATCATAGTGTATCACACTTTTCCGATAAAATCAACCCCTCTTCCAAATTGGACTTTGGATAAAAGTTTTTAGCCTACCACCACATATACGTTCTTCGCTTGGCGAACCGGTATATATAGGGGTTTGGCCTTTCTGTTCAGGATTCAAGTCCTAGACAAGCCTTTCTTTACCCGC
>DAOTUB010000089.1:0-4059 GCA_034437455.1 Anaerolineae bacterium
GCACAGGCTCGCGCTGGAACATCTGGCCCAGGACACTGAGCAGACGACCGGCCATGCTGACCAATCGGTCGTTCCACAGCGTCTCCTCCGAAATGAAACCCACCGTAATGCCAAGCTGCCAGGGAACGGTGAACAGGCCATAGGCCAGCGCGAAATAAGCGGCCAGGCGCGGAGAAAACCGGCTTTGCCCCAGGGCCAGACCGACGATCATCCCCAGAAAGGCCAGGGTCTGAACCAGGTTGAGATGCTCGATCCAGTTGGTGGCGCCCAGACGGCCGGCGGCTGCGGCAAACATGAGGAACAGTAACAACGCCGAAGGCCAATCCCACCAGCGAGCATCTGATTGTGTTGTCGCGGTGCTTGTCGCGGTGCTTGTCGCGGTGCTTACGGATGATTTCATAACGTTCACCAGGTGCTAGCTATGCTCAAAGCGGCTCCCAGGTCTGCGCCGTTTGTTACCTGGCAGGCCGACACGTTCATCGCTGCAATAGATCCCGCCAGTTCCGCAGTCCCCGGCGCGCCGCCAAAAGAAGCCGCATCGATCAAGACGACTACAGGTCGCAGCCCGCGCTGCAACAAGGTATCCACAGCCAAAGCCAGTTCATTTCCCACGTCGGGCGTGATCAAGATCACGGTGCTGCCGCGCGTCAGGTGTTGGGCTTGAGCCGTCGCCAGAGCCGAGATGGGCAGATTGCCGTCGGCGCGCAATAGCGCCAGGGCCTCTAATATCTTGCCCAGTTGCCGACCGCCCCGGTCCGGCGGCAACACGTTCAGGGATTGGGGTTGGCTATAGCTCACCAATCCTACCGCACGTCGCCGGCGCAAAAAGTATCGCCCCAGCGAGGCGGCAATACTCACCGCGTACTCCTCGGTAGAAGGCGGCAACTCGACTTCCTCCCAGGAGCGCCACAGCGCGTCGGCGGCCTGATCCGGAAGGGAATAAGGGAGTGAAGCCTGCACAATCCGGGCAGCGTCCAGGAAAATCCAGACTTCGGCCAGAGGATCCAGCTCAAACTCTTTGACCATCAGGCGATCTCGCCGCGCGGTGCTCAGCCAGTGGATGCGACTCAGGGAATCGCCGTGGACGTAATCGCGCACGCCCGAGGCGTTGGGGGTCACCTGGTGCGTGCGGCGTTGGAGCGCCTCTCCTCCGGGCAACAGTCCCGGCGGGCTGGGAAACGCGCGCACTTCTACCATCGTGGGATAGACCAACAAGGAAGAATCCGACGGCACCAACTGGCTGACCGGAAACAGTCCAAAAATATCCCCGGACGCCAAGACCGTGGGGCCGAGAGAAAATACCCCCCGCTGCACCAGGCGCGTGCGCGTCCGATAAGATCGCTGCTGCCGCCCACCGATCATGGTCAGCACCCGCGAGCCTCGCGCCCCCGGCAAAGACGATTGATCGCGCACCTCTATCCACAGGCGCGGCAGAGAGCTGCTGTTTTGGATCTCGAACCGTTCCTCAAAAATCTGGCCCACCTGGGCGCGCTGGGTGCGAGCACCCCGTTGAAACCGCACCCCTCGCAGCGACAACGCCGACCAGACCCAGTTTCCCACCAGGAGGAATCCCCACAGGTACGCCAAACGGGTGTAAACGGGCAAGTCGGTCGCCGTCAGCGCCACCAAACTGAGGCCAAACAACACCAGCACGACGCGCGGCGAATTCGCCTTGAAATTCAGGCGGCTCATCGTTCCTCTAGTTCACCGGTCAGGTCTCCGCCAGGGGCCGGCACGATCTCGACGACCTCCTCCACGATGCGCTCGGCGGTCACGTCTCGCAGGCGCGCCGCGGGGCCGGGGATCACGCGATGAGCCAGGGCCGGCAACGCCAGGGCCTTGACCTCGTCGGGAAGCACAAACTCTCGCCCATACATGGCCGCGCGCGTCTGCCCGGTGCGGTAAAGAGCCAGGCTGCCGCGCGGGCTGGCGCCCAGGTAGACTTCGGCGTGCTGTCGAGTCTGGCGCGTCAGTTCCACCATGTACTGCTTGACGGTGGGCGCTGCGTAGACGGACTTGACGGCTTCCTGCATCTCGAGCACGTCCTCCACCGAGGCGACCGACACCAGTTCTTCGATGGGGTGGCGGAATTGCTGCCGCTCCAGGATGTCGATCTCGTCCTCTTTTCCAGGATAGCCCAGGCGAATGCGCAGCAAGAAGCGATCCAGTTGGGCCTCGGGGAGCGGAAAGGTCCCCTCGTACTCGATGGGGTTCTGGGTGGCGAGCACCATGAACGGTTTGGGCAGGGGGTGCGTCACGCCATCCACGGTGATCTGACGCTCCTCCATGGCCTCGAGCAAGGCGGCCTGTGTCTTGGGCGTGGCGCGGTTGATCTCGTCGGCGAGGACGATCTGGGCCATAATTGGCCCGGGTCGAAACTCGAACTCACGTGTGCTCTGATTGAAAATGGAAACACCGGTCACGTCGCTGGGCAGCATATCGGGGGTGAACTGGATGCGGCTGAAGGAGCACCCCAGCGAGCGCGCCAGGCTGCGCGCCAGCATCGTTTTGCCCACTCCAGGCACATCCTCTATCAAGATGTGTCCTTGACAGAGCAAGCCGGCAACGATCAACTCCACCGTCTCTCGCTTGCCGACAATTACCCGCTCGATGTTTGAGACTACGCGTTCAGCAAAGTTTTGAACTTGGGACATGGAAAACTCCAAAAAGGTATAGGGCCGGCTGGCCTGCCGGCCAGAGGCGGGTTCGAGCTAGTATGTTTACCGATGAGATGAGCAAAAGGTTCACCCGCATCACCAAGTTGAACCAGCAACCATTTCGACAAGTATATATTGGGCAAGCGTAACTGTTCAACCTAGC
This sequence comes from Anaerolineae bacterium, assembly GCA_034437455.1. Taxonomy (GTDB): domain Bacteria; phylum Chloroflexota; class Anaerolineae; order B4-G1; family B4-G1; genus DAOTUB01. The sequence continues at coordinate 2,821 of DAOTUB010000089.1, forward strand.
CAGATCTGAAAGGCCCGAGCGATCTGGTTGAATAACGACAGATATATTATAATAGGAAAAATTATGACTGGCAAACTGGCTGCTATGTCCATCCAATCTCATGAATACGAGGCGAGCAGACTGATCTCGTTTGCCCGGACCGCCTACGGTGTGACCTTTGGCCTTGCCTTTGCCCTGGCCGTATGGGGATACGATGGGTTCATGCTGGCTTCGAGCGCAGCAGAGCAACCCTGGGCCAAATTCATGTTTGGCCTGCCCCTCGCTATCATCATCGGCTTTGTAGCAGGACGGCTGACGAGCAGATATACCTCAATGGGCGTCTCCATCGCGGTGTGGATGATGGCTAACGGCCTGTTGGGCGTGATCGCCGCGCGTATGCCATTTGCAGGCGGCAATCTGGCCGCCTGGCTGGCAGATCAGCGTCTGTGGGGCGTAGATGTCTTTCCCTACGAACGTGCTGCCTTGATAAGGACGACGCTCGTGGTGCTCATAAACACCGCTCTGGGAATCATGGTGGGGGTTCTCAAGGATCAAGCTGTGGAGCGAGCCTGGGATCGAACGACGCCGGACGACAGGATGGGTTGGCGGTCGTGGGTAGCGCTGTTTTCCATATGTATCCCCGTGGCCATACTTCCAGCAGTGAGCGTTGACGGATTCATCAACCGGCCCTTACGCATTCCACAGCAGGTCGTGGGGGAACTCGTCAATCTTACTGTGAACGGAGCAAACGAAGAAATGATCGGGACCCGATACTCCAGCTATCGCTCTATCGAACCATTCCGTGAATCGCTGTCCAAACGGTACGTGAGCCATCGAGTGGAATTCGGTTCAGATACAGAAACCTGGTATTCGGCTTACGTGGACACCGTCTTTGACAATGGTTTTGTCCTGCGCTGTGTAACCGCGGAGAAACATGTGCTCTACTGCGATGATTTCTCGACCAAGTTCGTCGCCTGGATGGGAGACCTGGTCGAAGCCGGGTTGTACGGTGAACGGGCCTGGCTGGAGGCAAAAATGAGACGTCTGGTCGTTGACGACGCCGCGGTGGATTGGCTGGTCGTCCACAGCGATCAACTCAGCGAGACCTACGAGGTGAGCCGAGACGGCCAGCAGGGCGGCTGGATATTGATGTCCGCCCGGTTCGACACCGGCTTTGAGATACTGTGCCGCTTCCACGGAGCGGCGCCGATAGTGGTGGATCAGTGTGTGGAAAAATAAGGTACAACGCACTTGGCAAGT
>DAOTUB010000090.1:0-6406 GCA_034437455.1 Anaerolineae bacterium
TTCATGCAACCCTCCAATAGCCCACCAAGGTTGTATAATAGATGCAGAATCTAAACTAGAGGAGTCACCATGAACTCGGTTCACCCAGAAGGACGAAAATGTAGGGCGGTTGCGGATTGGGACAATCCGACGCTAACCGCTACAGGCGCTCGTCATTCCGAGCGGAACGGAGCGCAGCGGAGTGGAGTCGAGGAATCCCCCCGGTGGTTTTGCTTGCGAAAGTGGAGATTCCTCGACTCCCTTCGGTCGCTCGGAATGACGCAAATTGGTAACAGATCTATTTTCGGAGGAGAAAATGATGTTCACTTCATTTGACGAAGCACAACGTTACGTGGCAGAAAATGACGTGCAGATGATCGATTTCAAGTTCACCGATCTGTGGGGACGGTGGCATCACCTCACGATTCCGCCGAGTCAGTTTACCCCGGCGCGTATGGAAGCGGGCGTGGGATTCGATGGTTCCGCCGTCGGCCTCAAGTCGGTCAAGGCGGGCGATATGGTGTTGGTGCCCGATCTTTCGACCGGCTTTGTCGATCCTTTCTGGGACATGACCACGCTCAGCTTTATCTGCACGACGTTGGAGGCGGATACCAAGGCGATCTTTCCCAACGACCCGCGCAATGTCGCCCGCCGCGCCGAAAAATATATGCTCGAGAGCGGCATCGCCGACCGCAGCCTGTGGGGGCCAGAGTTCGAGTTTTACATTTTTGACCGTGTCTCCTACGAGAACGAAATGAACCACTCCGGCTACAGCGTCGAATCGGACGAGTCTGTGTGGCGCAGCGGCCGGGGAGGGCATGGTCATTATATCCCGCTTCACGGCGGTTATCACGCTATCCCTCCCAAGGACATGCTCTACAACCTGCGCGCCGAGATGAGCCTGCATCTCCAAAAGATGGGCGTGCCGATCAAGTATCACCATCACGAGGTGGGCGGGGCGGGCCAGTGCGAGATCGAGACGCCCCTGGTGGGCCTGCTCGAAGCGGGCGATATGACGATGATCGTCAAATACGTCACCAAGATGGTCGCCCACCAGCGCGATCAAACGGCCACCTTTATGCCCAAGCCGATCTATGGCGAGGCGGGATCAGGGATGCACTTTCATCAACATCTGTTCAAGGGCGAGCGAAATGTCTTCTACGATCCAGAAGGATATGGCCTGTTGAGCCAGACGGCCTTGTATTACATTGGAGGATTGTTGATACATGGTCCGGCGCTGCTCGCTTTTACGAGTCCCAGCACCAATTCCTACCGGCGGCTCGTGCCCGGCTTTGAGGCTCCGATCAACGCCTTCTTTTCCACCGGCAACCGGAGCGCCGCCGTGCGCATCCCGCGCTATGCCACCCGGCCCAGTCGAGTGCGCATCGAGTTTCGCCCGCCAGACGCCACCTGTAACGTCTACCTGGCGCTGGCCGCCCAACTCCTGGCCGGACTGGATGGCATCCACCGCCAGATCGATCCCACTGAGGCTGGCTTTGGCCCGATAGACGCCGACATTTTTTCCTGGACGCACGAGCAGCGGGCGGCTATCCGACCACTGCCCTCTTCGCTCAAGGAGTCGCTGGACGCACTGGCGGAGGATCACGATTTTCTGACGGTGGGAGAAGTGTTCGATGAGGACCTGATCGAGAATTGGATCGCGTTCAAGATGAACAAGGAGTATTATCAAGTGCGCAACCGCCCGCATCCGTATGAGATGGAATTGTATTTCGACGTGTGAGTGTTAACCCTGCCGGGGAAAGGAGATACAAAAGTGAAACGCTCAGTTTATGTCCATCACAAAGTCGACAAGCTTGTTGCTCTCTTCGTCCTACTTGTTTTGTTCTTGGCAGTCAGTTGTCCAGTACTTGCTCAACAACCTGTCCGTATCATCTTTCTGCACCACTCCTGCGGTCACAATCTCATCGAGCAGGGGGGTGTCCGCGAGGGACTCACCGCGTTGGGCTACGAGTTCTACGACCACGGCTACAACGACGACGGGCTGCGGCTGGCCGACGGCTCGTACACCGGCACGAACTTTGACGTGCCCGGCGACAACACCGATCCCGATGGTTTTGCCGAGATCTTTGCCCAGCCGTTGCACGACCCGCCCGACAATACCTTCAGCCACCTGATGCAATACGATGTGATCGCCTTCAAGTCCTGTTTCCCCACCAGCAACGTCGTGGACGACTACCAGTTGAACGAGTACAAATCCCACTATCTCGCCATCCGCGACCGTGTGGATCAGTACCCGGACAAGATTTTCATTGCAGTGACCATGCCGCCGGAGCTTCCCAACAACGCCGACCCGGAGGCCCTCGCTCGCGCCCGTGCCTTTACCATCTGGTTGCAATCGGACGAGTACCTGGCCGGTCATCCGAACATATTCGTCTTTGATTTCTTCGACTACCTGGCGGGCGACGACAATTTCCTGCGCCCCGAGTACCGGGTAGACGAATACGACGCCCATCCCAACGAGCGGGCCAACCGCGACGTCGGCCCGCATTTCGTGGCTTTCATCGACCAGGCTATCCAGAGCTACGATACGGACGTACCGCGCCCCGCGCCTGCCGCGCCAACGGCGACGGCGGAACCAGCCGCTGAACCTTCTCCTACGCCGGAGCAGGAGCCGCCGCCGCCCCCGCCCGACGCGCCGCTGCCTGCATCGGGCCTGATCGACGACTTTGAGGCCGCCGGCGATTATTGGACGAGCGCCGAGACCGGCTCCACTATCGAGTGCGCGCAGGATGCCGGGATGGCCCATGGTGGGACAAGCTCGCTGCGCATCGACTATGCCATCGCGCACGGCGGGTGGGGGGATTGTGGCCGAGACCTGGATCCACACCAGGATTGGAGCGGCGGCGCGGGGTTTTCCTTGTGGCTGCGCTTTGAAGGCGAGCCGGAGTGGCTCACACTGGTGGTGTTCTCCGGCGCTCCCGATGGCCCCACGCCTTTTGAGGCGCGCCTTGAGACTGCGCTGGGGAGTGCGGGAGACTGGACGCAGTTTGCCTTCCCCTGGGCGGATTTTGTCAAGGCGGGCTGGGTGGGCGACGAGGGGCTGGCCGAGATCGATCCGACGCGGATCACGGGCTATGGCTTCAACTTTGGCACGGGCGAGGGCACGCTCTGGGTGGACGACGTTGGCCTCGCCACCGGCGAGGAGCCGCTTCCTGTCCCAGTCGTCATTGCCGAAGAACCAGTCGAAGAGCCCGCTGAAGAACCTACCCAAGCGCCTGCGGAGGAGCCTGTCGAGGAACCTGCGGAGGAACCAGTGGAGGAGCCAGCCGAAGAGGAATCGGAAGGTGGAATCTGCCCCGGCGCAGCGATGGCGTTGCCGCTGGCGACAGCGGGCGTGGTGCTGGTCAGTCGTTGGCGGAGGTAGGGCCGCGTGCTATGATCGACCATCCCAAACGTCCCGATGGCCGTCGACCCGATGATCTCCGCCCGGTCAATTTCGTCCTGGATTACGTCGAGTACCCCGAAGGCTCGGCGCTGATCGAGATGGGCCGCACCCACGTGCTGTGCAACGTAAGCGTCGAGGAGCAGGCGCCGTCCTGGATGTACGGGAGCGGGCGCGGCTGGCTGACCGCCGAGTATGCCATGCTTCCCCGCTCCACCCACACCCGCACGCGCCGCGAGACTCGTGGGCTGCGGGGGCGCACGCAAGAGATCCGCCGCCTCATCGGGCGCTCCCTGCGCGCCGCCGTGGACCTCGACCTGCTGGGCGAGCGCACGCTGATCGTCGATTGCGATGTGCTCCAGGCCGACGGCGGCACCCGCACCGCGTCCGTCACTGGTGGATATGTCGCCGTTGCCCTGGCGCTGCGCCGTCTGGCCGAGCGAGGCATCGTGCCGCCGGAGGCGCTCAAGCCGCCCGTCGCCGCGGTCAGCGTGGGCGTCGTGGACGGCCAGGCACGGCTCGATCTCTGCTACGTCGAGGACCGCGACGCCGAGGTCGACCTCAACGTCGCCATAACGGACGCTGGACGTCTGATCGAGGTGCAGGGCACAGCCGAAGGGGAGCCTTTCTCGCGCCAGACTCTCGACCGCATGCTGAACCTGGCCGAGCAGGGCATCGCCCGCCTCATCCGGCGACAGCGCGAGGCGTTGATGTGAGCGGATCCGGCTTTACCTCACAACAGCGTCGCATCATCATGCTGATGGTGATCGCCGTCATCGTCGTTCTCGCCATGCTGGCCGGTTTTGTCGTCGCCTCTCTGCGAAATCTGGGGAGTATCGCGCCGGTCGCGACGTTGGCGTTTGTCTCTCCGCCTGAGCTGGCGTCGACGCCGCCCCCCACGTCGCCAGCTCCCTCGCCGACGCCCGATGAGAGCATCTGGTCCCAGGTGCAGGCTGCCCGCCTTTTTGGCCAGATCGCCCACCAGGTGGAGACGCAGCGCGGTCTTTCTCCCCACGCCGAGGTGCCGCTCAGCTTTCTCGACGAGGGCGAGATGATCGCGCTCCTGCGCCGACTCTATACCGAGCGCGATCCTCAAGCCCGCCTGTTGCCTTACGCAGCTCTGGGACTGTTGCCCGATGCTCCCATCGTTCTACGCGCTTCTCAGGCGACGGCGATCTATGTACCCGAGCAGGCGCAGTTCTACGTCGCCGCCAGCCGACAGGAGAGCAGCGCGGACGCTCAAGCGTTGTTGGCGCACGCCTACATTCATGCCCTGCAAGATCAGTATTTTGGATTACAGTCGGTGGATGCTCGTGCCGTGACCACCGACGCCAAGCTGGCCGTTCAATCGCTGATCGAAGGGGACGCCATGCTCTCGACAGCGATCTACAGCTACCAGGACCCGGCGGCAGCCGAGTGGGAGCGTCTGACGGATCTGATCGTGCAGGCCGAGCAGCCCGACTATGGGGAGGCGTTGGGCGGCAGCAAAGCCTGGACGCGGTTGCAACGGTTTCCATATTGGGAAGGCCGCCGGTTTGTGAGTGCCCTTTTCCGGGCTGGCGAGTGGCGAGTCGTCAACCGCGCCTACACCGACCTCCCTCGCTCGACCGAACAAGTGCTCCACCCGGAACGGTATCTGGATGAGCTTGACAGTCCCACCCGCGTCGTCGTGCCCGATCTCGGCCCGGTCCTGGATGAGGACTGGACGATGGCGCTCCAGGATACGCTGGGCGAGTTCGTCGTCGGTCTGTACCTCGACGAAATGCTGCCGGAGGGGGAGAGTTGGCGCGCTGCCGACGGTTGGGATGGCGACACGTTCGTCGTCTGGGAGCACGGGGAGAGCGGGCGTCAGGTGCGTGTCTGGCGCACCGTGTGGGATAGCACTGCCGAGGCGACCGAGGTTGAGCAAGCCTTCACCGCTCTGGTCCCTCAGCGATACCTGCCCGCCTGGCCCGTCGAGCCGCCCGCCGGACAGTTGGGCCATTGGTGGGAGATCGACGCCGGTGCGGTGCACGTTCGCCGCGTGGCGCGTTACGTGCTTTTTGCCCAGGCGCCCGATCTCAACACGCTCGCAAACGTGGTGGGGATATTGCCCTGAGATGAGACAGGCGCTTAAACGGGGGATGCTCGTGATCATCGGCGGCGGCCTGATTACGATTTTGCTCCTGGCCGGTCTGCGGCTGTGGGTCGAGTGGCGATACCGCGGCCGCATCTATGCCCGCGTCGAGGACGCGCCGTCGCGGCCTGTCGCCCTCGTCCTGGGCGCGGGCTTGTGGGCCGATGGCTCCCTCACCGCTGTTTTGGCTGACCGCGTCGCCACTGCCGCCGATCTCCATCATACCGGCGGCGTTCAAAAGCTGCTTTGCAGCGGCGACAATCGGTTCGTCAACTACAACGAGCCGCAGGCCATGCGGGAGTACGCCGTTCGCCTGGGCGTCCCGGAGGAAGCCATCGTGCTCGACTATGCCGGGCGGCGCACCTACGACAGTTGTTACCGCGCGCGGGCCATCTTTGGCGTGGAACAGGCGGTGATCGTCACCCAACGATTCCACGCCGCCCGCGCGCTGTACCTCTGTGACGCGCTGGGCGTGGACGGCATCGTCGTCGTCGCCGACCGGCAGGAATACTCCGCCCGGCGGATCGTCTGGGAGACGCGGGAGCATCTGGCGCTGGCGTTGGCCTGGTGGGACGTGAATGTGCGGCGTCCGCTTCCCGTCCTGGGCGATCCACTGCCGATTGACCTGGCCGAGACAGAACATGGATCCACACTCAATCGGTATAATTCAGAACTCTGGGGGACAGGTTTCTTTTTTCTCCAGACTGTATCTTTTCAATAAAACGGGGCTATGTAGCCGAGGTTTCCATACCTCGCGGGCCTGCGCGCTATGGAAAGCGCGCCACCATCGAAGCCATGTGTGCCGATCCGGAATCTAGCATGGGCTTCATCCCCGCTGCCGGCTACGTCATCGGCTCCGAACGCTGCAACCTCGAAGTCTATGCTGCCGCCGTCCGCTTCGGCTGGCC
>DAOTUB010000091.1:0-10566 GCA_034437455.1 Anaerolineae bacterium
GTATCGGACCGAACGCAACCGCTTGAGAGCGCGGCGCGCTGCCCTGACTCCGCCGATGATGCCCGATCTCGAGCGGGCGGCGGAGCTGCTCCGCGATTTTGGCACGCTCTGGGATGGGGCGACGTTACAAGAGCGGCGGCAGATCGTCCACACCTTATTGCAGACTGTCTATCTGGACAGCGGGGAGAAGGGGCCGGTAGTGGCCATTGAGCCCAAATCCGAGTTCGCGCCACTGTTCGAGATGCTGGGATCGGGCGTCGATGGCGATATTGTGCTCCTGAAACCTGGAGCCGAGTTTTCCCCGGTGGCACGGGGACCGCTTGCTCGAGCCGGTTGACGTTACCGTTGTCACGTTAACGTGCTCATAAACGTGCTCATTCATCCTTTCCGTTCGATGGTAATCTCCCTCCCAAGTCCACGGCCTAACAGCCCACAGGTGGCAAACCACGTAAACTGCCAGGCCGCTTGTTTCCCCCAACTGCTCTCATTTCCTCGGTACCATCATCCTGTGGTATAATAATAGCCGGGATACTTGGCACGCTTGTATTCTCAGTAACCAAAGTGGGTTGTACCTATACTGGTTTTCTCTGTTCCAGAGTCCGGGTTATACGACAATGACCACAGAAGCCGCTACCTGTCGCAAGTACATCACTCCTGCGCTTCAATTCAGGACGCAGGCTTGGATGCTCCCCCTCACTCCGTCGCAGAACAACGCACCCTCACTGATGCACGCTGTCTGTTTCAGGAACACTTTGCCGCGATAACGGTAGACGGTAGTCAGCAGACGGTAGACGGGAGGAATGACGTATGACACGACATCCAACCGAATCCCAAACCCGCGAAACCCTCATCGATCCCGCCCTGCGGAAGGCAGGCTGGGACGTGGACGACCCCGACCTGGTCCGCATCGAGATCCCCGTGGACGGCTTTGACCCTGCCGCGTGGAAAGCGCTCGACGCCAAGCTGAGGCATCTGAAAGAGACTGGCGTTCCCTATGACGTCAAACTCCCCAAAGGTATCTGCGACTATGCCCTCTACCGTCCCAATGGCGAGATCATCGCCATCGTCGAGGCGAAGCGCACCAGCGTCGATTCCCGCCTGGCCGAGCCGCAGGTCGAGTTCTACGTCACCGAGATCGCCAAGCGCCAGAGCTTTCAGCCCTTTGGCTTTGCGACGAACGGGCGCGACATCTATTTCCACGACGTGGGCCGGGCACCCAAGCGTCTGGTGTACGGCTTTTTCTCTCCGAGCGACCTGGAGAACCTCCTTTACCTGCGGCAGAACCAGAAACCGTTCGAGTCCGAGCCGCCCGACCTGCGCATCGCCGACCGCCCTTACCAACTGGAGGCGATCCGCCGCGTGTGCGAGGCGTTCGAGCGGGGCAGGCGCAAGACGCTGCTGGTGATGGCGACCGGCGCCGGCAAGACGCGCGCGGCAATGTCGTTGGTGGACGTCTTTTTGCGGACGAACCAGGCGCGCCGCATCCTCTTTGTCGCCGACCGCGACGCGCTGGTGCAACAGGCCCTCGACGATGGGTTCAAAGCCTTCATCGAGGAGCCGAGCACCCGCATCTACACCGGCGACATCGACACGACCAAGCGGCTGTTCGTCGTCACCTTGCAGACGCTCAACAATTGCTTCCGCGAGTTCACCCCCGGCTTTTTCGACCTGATCATCTTTGACGAGGTACACCGCTCGATCTTCTACCGGTGGAAGGAGCCGCTGCAATACTTTGACGGGCGGATGATCGGGCTGACCGCCACGCCCGCCGACTTTATCGATCGCAACACCTTCCTCGCATTCGAATGCTACGACGGCCTGCCGACCTTTCTCTATTCCTACGAGCAAGCTATCGCGGATGACTATCTGGTCGATTACGTCCCCTACGTCGCCCGCACCAAGTACCAGCGCACGGGCATCCGGGGAGAGGACCTGAGCGAGGAGGAACGCAACCTACTGATCGAACAGGGCATCGACCCGGACGAGCTAGACTATTCCGGCACCGACCTGGAGGTCAAGGTCACCAACCGCGACACGCTGCGCCAGCAGTGGCAAGAGATCATGGACGTGTGCCACAAGGACCCCGCTGGCCTGCCGGGCAAGACCATCGTCTTTGCCCTGACCCAGGAGCACGCGCTGCGCCTGCACGAGGTGTTCGAGGAGATGTACCCCCACTACCCCGACCTGGCCCGGGTGATCACCTACCAGACCAAGTACGCCAGGCGCGAGATCAAAAAGTTCAAGACCGAGAGCAAGCCGCGCATCGCCCTCTCGGTCGATATGCTCGAGACCGGCATCGACGTGCCCGAAGCCGTCAACCTGGTCTTTATGCGACCGGTCCGGTCGCGCATCAAGCTGGAGCAGATGATCGGGCGGGGCACCCGCTGCCAGGCCGCCTGCAAACACCTCGAATGGCTCCCCGACGGCGAAAAGAACGATTTCTTGATCGTGGATTTCTGGGAGAACAATTTTCGCAAAGACGCCCAAGAGGTCGTGGCGCAGAGCCTGCCGGTGCTCGTCTCGCTGTTCAACACCCGCCTCAAGCTACTCGAACGGTATCTGGACGACCAGGAATCCCCCGACGTCCCCGGCGTGATCGCCGCGCTGCGCGCCCAGATCGCCCGCATCCCTACCGAAGCGATCCCGGTGAAAAAGGTCTGGCCCCGGATCGAGCGGGCCTGGCAGGACGATTTCTGGCGCTATCTCACGCCGACCGACGTCGTCCTGCTGCGGGATCACGTGGGGCCGCTGCTGCGCTACGCGCCCGACGTCGACGTGGCCGCCGAGACCTTTACCCACAAGGTCGAGCGTCTCAAACTGCAAGCGGCGACGGGGGCAGACACCGCCGGCACCGCCCGCGCCATCGCCGAGGACGTCCGCCGCATCCCGTCCGATTTCGTCCGCGACCCCCAGGGAGAGGCGGCCCTCGATCTCTGCCTCGCGCCGCGCCGTTTGCAGCGGGCCAGCGTGGACGAGTTGAACCAGATCATCGAATCGCTGGCGGGCCTGATGAAGAAACGGAAAAAGGTCCCCAGCCCGCTCCTCGAACTCGACCTGCCCGACGAGATCGAGCTGCGCGGCTACCTCCTGTTGCAGGGGATGGACCAGCCCGTCTATGCCGAGGAATACCGCCGCCGCGTCGAGGACTGGATCGTCGACCTGGCCGCCGGGCATCCCACCGTCGAGGCCATCGCCCGCGGTGAACCCGTCAGCGACGACCAACTGCTCGACCTGGAACGCACGCTGCGCCGCCGCTTGAGCGGTCCCGAATTTTACCTCACCGAGAACAACATCCGTATCGCGTACAAGGACCAGGGGTTGCAAGTGGGGAGCCTGATCGAGTTCCTCCGCTACCTGCTCGACCTGGACGGTATCCCCGACTATGCCGCGCTGGTCCAACGCCAGTTCGCCCAGTACATCGCCGACCATCCCTTTACCGCCGACCAGACCCGCTTCTTGCGGGCCGTGCAAACCATCTTTTTGCAAAAGAAGCAATTGACGCTGGCCGATCTGTACGAACCGCCGCTGACCCACTTTGGCCAGGATGCCGTCGAGCGTTGGTTCACCCAGGAGCAAATTGATGATATACTCACGTTTACAACGCAACTAACTGTGGGAGTAGTAGACAGTAGTCAGTAGACGGTAGACGGGGGGCCTGTCTACTGTCTACCGTCTACCGTCTACCGACCCAAGGAGATCGACGTGCTAACCGACCCTAAATTACATTCCCAAATTGACCAACTGTGGGACAAGCTCTGGACGGGCGGACTCTCGAACCCGATGGACGCCATCGAGCAGCTTTCGTACCTGCTGTTCCTCAAGCGGCTGGACGACGCCGAGAACCAGGCCGAGAAGCAGGCCAAGCTCAAAGGAGAACTCTTCCTCCCCCGCGTCCCGCAGGAGATGCGCTGGGGCCACTGGACCCATTTCGAGGCCGAGAAGGCGCTCGATCACGTGCGGGAGATGGTCTTTCCCTGGTTGAAGGAGATGGGCGGGGAGGGCAGCTCCTTCGAGCGGTATATGCAGAACGCCGAGTTCAAGATCAACAAGCCCAGCCTGCTGATCGAGGCCTGCCAGGCGATTGACCAGATGCGGCTTTCGGCCCAGAACCAGGATGTGCAGGGCGACCTGTACGAGTACCTGTTGAGCAAGCTGAACACCGCCGGGCGCAGCGGCCAGTTCCGCACCCCGCGCCACATCATCCGCATGATGGTGCAGATGATCGCCCCCCGGCCCGGCGAGCGCGTCGGCGACCTGGCGGCGGGCACCTGCGGCTTTCTGGTCAACGCCTACCAGTTCATCCTGGAGCAGCACACCTCCCCCGCCATCCTGGAGTACGACGAGGAGGGCTGGCCCCACAACCTGGTGGGCGACCTGCTGACCGGCGCGCAGCGGCGCTTTTTGCAGGAGGACGCTTTCCGGGGCTATGACAACGACTCGGGCATGACAATGCTGCGCATCGGCTCGATGAACCTGATACTGCACGGCATCGAGTACCCCCATTTCTTCTACGAGGACACGCTCTCGAAGGATTTCACCGAGGAGCAGGAGTACGACGTGATCCTGATGAACCCGCCCTTCAAGGGGGCGGTGAACAAGAGCAGTGTCAGCGATACGCTGCCGGGCAACACCCGCCGGTCAGAGCTGTTGTTCGTCCACCTGATCCTGCGGGCGCTCGATATGGGCGGGCGCTGCGCCGTCATCGTGCCCGACGGCGTGCTCTTTGGCTCCAGCCGCGCCCACGTCGAGCTGCGCCAAAAGCTGATCGAGGAGAACCGGCTCGATGGCGTCGTCTCGATGCCGGGCGGTGTCTTCAAACCCTACGCGGGCGTCTCGACGGCGGTGCTCCTCTTTACCCGGGGCGCGACCACCGACCGGATCTGGTATTACGACATGGCCCACGACGGCTTTAGCCTCGACGACAAGCGCCAGCCCGTCCCCGAAAACGACATCCCCGACGTCCTCGAATGCTGGAGGAACCGGCGCGACGCCAATTTCCAGACCGCGCGAGAGTCCCGCCTGGCCGAACTCCGCGAGCAGGTCGCCCCGCTCAAGGCCCAGCGGCTCGAATTACAGGGCGAGATCAACCGGTTGACCTTTGAGAGTGCAATTACCCCCGACGTAGACCTTAAGGGTTTTGGAAAACCCTTAAGGTCTTGTCCCGTCAACGATCAACTGGCCGCGCTAGAGGACCAGATCGCCCCGCTCCAAGCGCAGATCGACCAACTCACCCGCCAGTTCTGGGTGGACAAGGAGCAAGTGCAGGCGAACAAGTACGATCTCTCCGCCAGCCGCTACCGGGAGGTGGAGCAGGACGAGGTGTACTACGAAAAGCCCGCCGTGACGTTGGAACGATTGCTAGAGTTGGAGCGGGCGATGGAAGAGACCCTAAAGGTTTTGAAAAACTTTAGGGTCTAGGAGGAACCAATGGTCAGTCCCCCTGCGCTTCAATACGGCGTCTACTATCACATCTACAATCGCGGCGTCAACCAGGAAAACATCTTTCGCGAAGAGCGCAACTATACCTATTTCCTGAAACTCTACGCCCATTACATCGGGCCGGTCGCCGATACATACGCCTACTGCCTGCTGCGCAATCATTTCCACCTGCTGGTGAGAATCCACGACGAGGAGGAAATCGAGGCCCAGACCCTAAAGGTCTCGGAGACCTTTAGGGTCTTGAACCCCAGTCGCCAATTCTCCAACCTGTTCAACGCCTACGCCAAAGCAATCAACAAAGCGTATGATCGCACGGGTAGCCTGTTTCAGCACCCCTTTGGGCGCGTAGCGGTGACTGACGACAGCTATTTTCTCAACCTGGTGGCCTACATCCACCACAACCCACAAAAGCACGGTTTTGTGAACGATTTCCGGGAGTGGCGCTATTCGTCGTACCAGGCCCATCTCTCTGACCAAACCACGCGCCTGAAGCGTGCACAGGTGCTCGATTGGTTCCAGGGGCAAGAAGCTTTCGTCGCCTTCCACCAGATAGACGTGGATGCGCGATCTATCGCCCCTCTGATACCGGATGACTTTGATTGACTCGGTCATAAACCCTAAAGGTCTCGGAGACCTTTAGGGTTTGGGGTGACGATGGAGCGGTTGCTTGAATTGGAGGGGGTGATGACCGAGGAAGTTCGAGAGTTGGAGCAACGGCTGAAATGAATCTGTCTCCAATCAGAAAACTTGTAAAGAAAACCAAACAACACGACCCAAAAGAACTGGGGCGGGATTCGATAGTATACATCGATATCTCATCAATTGACCGGCAAACGAAACGCATTTCTGAACCGCAGATTATACCTGTCGGTGAGGCTCCTAGCCGTGCTAGAAAGCAAGTTTACGCCGATGACGTGTTGGTTTCAACAGTGCGACCCAATCTCAACGCTGTGGCCCTAGTTTCTGAAGAATTTCACGATGAAATCGCGTCAACTGGCTTTTGTGTCCTTCGCACAAAGAAAGATACGTTTGAACCACGCTATTTGTTTTACTTCACACAGACCAGCGCTTTCGTCTCACGCCTCACTAGGCTTTCGATAGGCGCTGGGTATCCCGCCGTTTCCGATAGCACCATTCTTGATACAGAAATTCCCCTCCCTCCTCTCCCCGAACAGCAGCGCATCGCCGAGGTGCTGTCCAAGGCGGATCGGCTGCGCCGCCTGCGCCGCACCGCCCGCGAGTTGAGCGATACGTACTTGCAGTCGGTGTTCCTGGAGATGTTTGGGGATCCGGTGTCGAATCCGACGGGGTGGGAAAGGGCAAAGGCCTCAGACCTGGGTAAGGTCCAAACTGGCAACACTCCCTCAAGAAAAGAACCTGAAAACTATGGTACATACATTGAATGGATCAAATCCGACAATATTACTCTTGATGAAATGTTTGTTACCCAAAGTCTAGAAATGCTGTCAAAGGAGGGTCTTCAAAAAGGGCGTTTCGTGGAAGCTGGATCAATTCTTGTGACCTGCATCGCTGGGAGTCCAACGTCAATTGGCAACGTCGCGTTAACTGATCGCAAAGTAGCATTCAATCAACAGATCAACGCCGTCACACCACACGAAGATGTAGATTCCCTTTTCCTATACGGTCTTTTCAGAGTTGCTAAACCACTTGTTCAAAGAAGTACAACACATGGCATGAAACGCATTATCACCAAGTCAAAGTTTGAGAAGCTACTTCTTATCAAGCCACCACTCTCCCTCCAACAACAATTCGCCCACATCGTCCACAAATTCGAGCGGTTGCGCGTCCAGCAGCGCGAGGCGGAGCGTCAGTCGGAGCATCTATTTCAAACGCTGCTGCATCGGGCGTTTCGAGAGAAAGTGTGAGTTAGCGAAACTATGGCACATCCAGATCGAATGGTTGCGGACAAAGAAGGAAACCAATACCGGCTCGTAATGGAAGAGTCGGAACAGCACTTTAAAGTGTGGATACTAGATGGCAACATACAGGTTGGCTGGGCGACGTGCATTCTACACGCAGATGGAATGGATTTGGAAGACATCATCATCTGTGAGGAACCTGTGCTCTTTCCACGGGGATTGTGGCAACTCGTCCCCAGTCTCTACAGTCGGCTCAAAGGAAAAAACTACCGGCAGAGAGGCTTGGGAACAGAACTCGTGAAGATCGTTATTGAGAAAGCCTGCGAGAAGGACGTAGCATACATTTGTGGATACATCACCAATCAGGGAATCGCAGACAACCCCAAGCTGCTGGAATGGTATCGAAAGCACGGTTTCACGGTCACGCCTGTGTCATCTCCAGGCCCTGGGATGACAGACAAAGTGGCGTGGATACAAATGGATTTGAGGTAGTCGTACGCCGCGCCCAGCAGCGCGAGGCGGAGCGTCAGTCGGAGCATCTGTTCCAAACGCTGCTGCATCGGGCGTTTCGGGGGGAGGTGTAGGCCGAGAGGTATCTCAACTAAGATAGAAACGAAAAATAATGGCAGCACAAGACAGCTTTTTGGAGAAAATATGAAAGACGAGAACTTAGAAATCCCCTTGAGCGTTAACAACACAGAGTTTCTTCGGAAACTCGTGAAGGTGGCAGAACAAACAAACTCGACAACCGTTCAAGTGAGCACCTGTCAAGGCTCCTGGAAAGGATCTCATCTGTTTCAAACGCTGCTGCACCGCGCGTTTCGGGGGGAGGTGTGAGTTGTGGGAGGAGGTATCCGTGTTACATGTGCAGGTGTTGATAGTTGGGTAGTCAACTTTTGAAGGAGAAATGTATGTATCAAGAAGCAATCAGTAGAGTCCGAGGCTCAATCTTTCCTGTGTTCTTTGAATCACGTCAAGGAAACCTAGTTCACATTGGGGTTTTGGGAACGGGATTCTTTGTCAACGATAAAGGTCTCTTCGTAACAGCCTATCATGTAGCTACAAACACCCCTACTGGGGCAAGATTACTCTACCCTGGTAATGTCCCAAACAAGCCTCTGCGTCAGCCAGTTGACATAGAGGAAGTTTACAGCGATGCCGTAAAAGACGTTTTTGTCGGCAGAGTTTCCCAGGAGTCTCTCCCTGCCCTTAGCTTCGCAGCGGAAAAGCCACGTCCCGGTAAGTCCGTGTGTTTGAGCGGCTATCCACTAGCTCGCCTGTCTCGAAAGCCTGATGGCACCATTGATGTTGGTGGCGTCAGAATTTATTGGCAGCCCACGTTTGTGATTGATGGCATAGCTGCACAAGTTGACCAAAGAGAGTACCAGGGTTTTATTACTCAGCATACATCCCTGAGCGGAATGAGCGGAGGCCCTGTTTTTGACACAGAAGGGCTTGTCTATGGTATGGATGTCGCTACTTTTAACCGAGACATTCTCAAACGAGACGGGCAGAAGATACCTGTGTCAAATGGACTCGTTATGGGAGCTGATACCATCCAGGAGATTCTTTCAGACATAACTTGTACAGAAGAGTGACGACTTTCTATGCAAGAACGCTAACCAGTTGGCTCGAACACCTAGAAACCTAGCAAAGCCACAGATTCTGCGGTGGAAAGCCAGACAGAGTATCTGTTTCAGGCGCTGTTGCGAAGAAGACCCTGTACAATCATAGTTAGCGTGCTAGATTAGCAAAATGTGAGGTTCGATTATGCAAAAATGGTCACAAGAACAAAAAGAGAGAGTGATTGAAGCTTTAGCAAAAAGGGAAGTCCGATTGCCATGCCCGCGTTGTGGAAGTCATAACTTTACGCTACTTGACGGGTATTTTAAGCAATCAATACAAGCAGAGCTGGGAAAAACTGTACTCGGTGGCCCTGCTATTCCATCTGTTGTTACCGTCTGTACGCAATGTGGCTTCATTAGCCAACATGCTTTGGGCGTGTTAGGATTGTTACCTACAGAGGAGGAAAACAATGAATGAAACTGCTCCTCCAAAAGAACAAGCCCAGATGGTCGAGTATACTGGTGAGTTGTTTCTGAAAGATTCCAGGTTCTATTTCAACGTCGGGCAAGATTTTGTAGTGACAACGGAAGACAAGATTCGGTTATGCCTGATCAATCACTTGTCTCAAAGTGAAAAAAGAAATGCTTGGGCTACTCCTTTAGGGATTTTGCTAACGCTCTTGATAGTGTTCCCTACTACAACTTCTTTTCAAAAGTTTGTAGTCAGTGCAGACACTTGGCAAGCAGTGTTCATCATAGCTACATTTCTTTCCTTTTTGTGGTTTATAAAATCTCTTTGGGAAAGCAAAGGATCACCACCCATCAGAGAATTTTTTGTCTCTTTTTGGCAAGAAACAGGTTCGACGATTGACGACATAGTAGTTACCATCAAACAGACTGCAATAGCAACTGAGATACTGCCGACGGATGAACAATGATTTAAGTAGCTGTCTCGTAATCGTAAATTCTCCAGCATCCTATTAAGGTCTCCGACCGGCAAATTGACGCGCTGATGTACGAGTTGTATGGATTGACGGAGGAGGAGATCAAGATCGTTGAAGAGGTAACACAATTCTCACGTTTCACACATCACGCAACAAGGAGCACGCGATGAACCAAACCAACCAATTCCTAGACCTGGAAATCCGCATCACCCCCCGCCACTATGGCGACGCCTACCCTGTCGAGATCACCCTCGGCAGCGGTCAAGAATTCTCAGGCCGCCTTGCCGCCAGCATCCTGCCGTGGATCTCTAACGGCGACTCGGCTGCGGACGGGCGAAACCTGTTCCAGGCTCTCTTCGCCGACCCCGCCCTCCGCACCGCGTGGGCCGAGGCGCGTGGTCAATCTCCCCAGCGTCGCATCCGGTTCCGCATCGCCGCTGGCGCCCCCGAACTCCACGCCATTCCCTGGGAACTCTTGCGTCCAGACGATGCTGCAAGCAACTCGGCGCTGTCCGCCGACGCCGACACCCCCTTCTCCCGCTACCTGGCCGTCTCCAAGCCCTGGGGCAGCGCCGTCGAAGAGCGTCCCATCCGCGTGCTGGCCTTCATCTCCAGCCCCAACGATCTGGAGAAGAAATACGATCTGACCCCGTTGGATTTGGACGCCGAACAGGCTGCCCTGGAAAAAGTATTCCTCACCCTGGATGAAGATGAGGTCGAACTGGATTTCCTCGACCC